>JBKQQQ010000033.1:0-4910 GCA_052144275.1 Streptosporangiaceae bacterium | reverse complement strand
TTGCGGTAGGCGCCGGGGTCGGTGAAATACGACATGACGTGGTCGGCGCCGGGGACGATCCACAGGTCGGCGTGAGGCTGGGCGGCGTGGAGTTCGTGGGCCATGGCGGTGGGGTTGTAGGTGTCGGCTCCGCCGTGGATGAGCAGGACGGGAACAGCGGCGTGGGCGATGGCCTCGAGCGGGCTGGCCTGGGTGATGCGGTACCCGGCGAGCATCCTGCACATCTGGCTGGCCAGGGGCAGGATGAGGCGGGCAGGCAGGTGCCGGGCGCGGAGGTGGTAGGCGAATTCGGCGTAGGCGGAGCTGAAGGAGCAGTCGCTGATGACGGCTCGTACCTGCGGTGGCAGGTCGGGGGAGCCGCTGAGCAGGAGAGCTGTGGCGCCGCCCATGGATATGCCGTGCAGCACGATGCCGGCGTCCGGGCCGACGGTGCCGACGAGTCGGCTGATCCAGCGCAGGTAGTCGAAGTGGTCGAGCCAGCCCATGCCGACGTAGCGTCCGCCGCTGTCGCCATGGGCGCGGTTGTCCGCCATGAAGACGTTGAACCCGCGCGCGCGGTAGTCGCGCGCGAAGTTGCCCATCAGCGATGCGTCTGCCCGGTGCCCGTGAATGAGGATGACCGTGCGGTGAGCCGGCCGGGGTGCGGGAAAGTAATAGCCGGCCAGCCGTGGACCGTCGTGCGCGGTGACGGTCCAGCGCTGGTGCGGCGTGGCTGCCATCCATGCCCGGCCCTCGCGCTGGGCCGCGGCCGTGGTGGCGGCGACCAGGTCGCTGTCGTCGGCGGTCGCGTCGCTGACGGGCGGCTTCCGGACGATCGCCGCGTTGATCAGGGCCGCCGCGAGCCCGGCCGGGGCCGCGGCTGTGATGCCCGCGGCGACAGCCAGGATGCGGGCCGACCGGGCGGTCATGACCGCGCGCCTGCGGGCGTGCCAGCACGGCAGACCCGCGCCAGCACCCGCCGCTCCCGCCGGGCCGCCGCGATCCGCTCACTGATCGTCACCTGCCCAGCTTGCCAGCCGCGTTCAGGAAACTGGACACCATAGCGGTGCTCACGGCTCGATTGTTACCGGCACCCCAAGGACCGCTTGGCCGTTCAAGTAGACGGCTTGCACTGCGCTGAGGGCGCGGATGTCGGCGTGGGGATCGCCCTTGACGACGACCAGGTCCGCGTCGTAGCCGGCGCGGAGCCGTCCCTTGCGGTCGCCCAGGCCGCAGGCGCGGGCTGCGACCGAGGTGGCTGAGGCGAGAGCGTCTGCGGCCGGGATGCCGCCGGCCACCAGGTCGGCTATCGCGTTCGCGAGGATGCCGTGCGGTCTGCCGGCGCTGATGCCAGCGTCAGCGCCTGAGGCGATGATGACCCCGGCGGCGTGCAGCTTGCCGGCTAGGGCTTGGCGGGCCTGCCAGGTCAGCCCGGTGCGCTGATAGATCGCCGCCATTGCTGGCGGGAGCGTGGCGCTGGTTTTCCTGCCCAGTGTCGGGCACACGATGATCCGGCCCGCGGCGAGCCGCTCGAGCAGGTCCTCAGGCGCCTCGATCCCGCGCTCGGTCAGGCAGCTGGAGTGCTCGATCCCGTCCACGCCGGCGTCGACCGCCTGGATCACCGCGGGCAGCCCGTGTGCGTGCGCGGTGACCGCCAGCCCGCGGGTGTGCGCCTCATCGGCCACGGTCCGCAGTTGCTCTAGGCTGTACTGGCACGCCAGGAGGTCGGTGCCGGCCGTCATGGCCCCGCCGCTGGCCATGATCTTGATGATGTCGGCGCCGCGGTCGGCGCGTTCGCGGACTGCGGCGCGAAGCTCGCCGGGGCGTCCGGCTTCGCCGCCCATGTACCAGCAGTGGCCGCCCGGGGTGGTGATCGGCGGTCCTGATGCGACGATCGCCGGGCTGGGGAAGCCGGCCTGGGCAGTGGTGGCCCGCTGACGCCAGTCCAGGACAGCCCAGCGGCGGTCGCCCAGGTCCCGCACGGTGGTGACACCAGCTCTGAGCTGCGCGCGCAGGGCTGCCCCGATAACCTGGCCGAGTTCGTCGTCGCTATGGCCTGCCAGGCGGTCCAGGGCGCCGTTGCGGGAATCTCCGCACAGGTGGACGTGACAATCGATCATGCCCGGGAGCACGGTGGCGCCGGGAAATTCCGCGACCGGCCAGCCATCCGGCGCCGGCGCGGTGCCGGGCTCGATTCCCACGATCTGGCCGCTAGCACATAGGACCAATGCCCCGCCGGGGATCATCTCGCGCCCGCCGAATGCCCTGTCCGCGCGGATCGCCAGTCGGCTCGTGCCCTGGTTCGCGGTCGCGCCTGGCATCAGCTTCTCCTCATCGTGAACTAGGGGTCATTGACGGGTTTCGCGTGCACACCCTGTACCGGGCGGGGCTGCAGGAGGAGGAGAACGGGACAAAGTGGGTGGAGGCTACGCCGCGAGCGCCACGGGATCCGGTGCCTGGACGGGCACCTGGTGCGTCGGGTTGGGGTGCACCCCAAAACGACACACAAGACAGAGCCAGCCCCGAGCCACCGGCGAGCCAGAGCCGCCTCCCCCGATTTGTCCCGCTCTCCGGTTCTGGCAGCGGTGGGACGCCGCGACATTAACCGGCCCAGGTGCGGAGCTTCTTGCGGTCGAGCTTGCCCACGCTGGTCAGCGGGACCGCGGGCACGATCGTGATCTGCCGCGGGTACTTGTGGGCGGCCAGGTGCTGCCTGGTGTATTGGGTGAGCTCGGCGGCGGTGACCTCCGCGCCCGGGCGCGGCGACACGAACGCGACGACCTCCTCGCCGAGCCGGGCGTCCGGCCGGCCCACCACTCCGGCCTGGGCGACCGCCGGGTGGGCGACCAGCACCTCCTCGACGTCGCGCGGGTAGACGTTGAAGCCACCCCGGATGATCAGGTCCTTCTTCCTGTCCACCACGTAGAGGTAGCTGTCGGCGTCCAGGTGGCCGATGTCGCCGGTGTGCAGCCAGCCGTCCGCGAGGACCGCGGTGTCCTGCGAGTTCCAGTAGCCGGTCATCACGCCAGGGGAGCGGACGCAGATCTCGCCGTCCTGGCCGGCCGGCAGCGTCCGGCCGTTTTCGTCCTGGATGGAGACCTCGCAGCCGGGCGCGGGCAGCCCGACGCTGCCGGCGCGCCGCGCGCCGAGGAGGTTGGCCGAGATGAACGAGGCCGCCTCGGTACATCCGTATCCCTCGTAGATCAGCGCGCTCGGCACCCGGGCCTCGAACTCCCGCCGGACCTCGTCCGGCAGCGGCGACGCGCCGCACGGGACGGTGGTCAGCTCAGACAGGCCGGCCTCCTCCAGCGGCTGGCCAAGGAGCATCTGGATCATCGAAGGCACCAACGCGCTGCCCTGCGCCCGGTGCTGCTCGGCCAGCTTGACCCAGCCGGCCGGGTCGAACCAGCGCATGAGGACGGTCCTGGCGCCCTCGGTCCGGTGCAGCCCGCCGCACAAGACCAGCAGGCCATAGGCATGCGCGAGGGGCAGGGGCAGGACCGAGGTGACTACGTTGGCCCGCACCGAGATCTCGTTCACGGCCCGTCCGCACCAGAACAGGTTCGCGTGGGTCAGCGGGACGCCCTTGGACCGGCCGGTGGTGCCGCCGGTGAACAGCAGGGCGGCCAGGTCGGTCCCTGAGCGGTCGGTGATGGTTCCCGGCTCAGCCGCGGCCACCTGGTCGAAATCGAGCAGGGGGACTCCCGGGGCGGCTCGCCCGGGACCCCCGGCGGCGGCTCCGGGGACCACGACGAACCGGACCGCGGGCGCGCCGTCGAGGGCGGCGGCGGCCTTCGGCAGGAACTCCGCCGTGGTCACCACGCCGACCGCGCCGGAATCAACGAGCGCGTTCCGCAGTTCGTCCTCGCTGGCCAGGAAGATCAGCGGGGTCACCACCGCCCCGGCCCGCCACGCCGCGCGATAGGTGATCAGGACCTCGGGGCAGTTGGCCATCAGCACGACCAGCCGGTCACCGGGACGAACGCCAAGGTCCGCGAGCCCGGTCGCGAACCTGGCCGCGCGGTCGGCCAGCGAGCCACTCGAATGCCACTGGCCCTCGTAGAAGAGGGAGTCATAGTCGCCCTGCCGGTCCAGCGCCAGCTCGGCCTGCCTGGCCAGGTTCTCCTCATTCATGTGATGTCCTTTCTGGCCTCGCTGGCCGGGCCCGAGGGCTGGTGAGCGGGTGCTTGACCGGTCCGCGGTTAGCGCGTGGCCTGGCGCGCTGGCGGGGCGCCGGCCTGGCAGCGCTCGGCCAGGGTGGCCGCGCCGGGACCGGAGAGCCGCGAGGCGAAGACCCGCCGTCCGGTCAGGGCCATCAGCAGCGCCTCCCCGGTGCCGGTCACCTCCTCGCCGTCGCCCCATTGCCAGTCCAGGTCGGTGGCGCGCAGCCGCAACCCGGCCGCCCGCCTGCCGGTGTGCAGCGGCGGGCCCTGTGGCACGCTGATGACCAGCGCCGCCAAGACGGCCGCGGCGCCCGCGTGCCGGTCGATCCCGAGGGGGACGAAGATGTCCTGGCCGTGGATGATCACGTCGGCCAGCACATCGGCGGGCTTGCGGCCCGGCGGCTGGAAGGTGTTCCCGGCCGACTCGCGCAGCCGGGCGACCAGCTCCGCCGGGCTGGCGGCGCCTCGGCGCCGCCCGTCGTCGTACAGCCACGCGGCGACGTTGAACCGGTGCGCCAGCAGTGCGGGCAGCGCCCGGCGTGCCGTGAACGCTCCCTCGGCGTTGCCCACCACGTGGGCGACCACATCGCGGACCCGCCAGCCCGCGCACAGGCTCGGCGTGTCCCAGGCGACCCCGGGCAGGTCAGCGACCGCGTCAGCCAGGTCGCGCCGCTGCCCGGCGACGAGCGCCCAGCACTGTTCCCCGACATTCCCACGTTCCGAAGTTGGGTGTTGGCCCGCCATTGACTGCGATGCGTAAAGCGTCAT
>JBKQQQ010000032.1:0-3847 GCA_052144275.1 Streptosporangiaceae bacterium | reverse complement strand
GTCGCCTTGCAGTTGCAGCCGCCGCCACAAGACGGCGGCAGGGGAGATCTGGCTGGCGTGCATGAGGGCGGCGCGGCGCTGGCTGGCCCGGTCCACCCGGATGCACTGGTCGATGCGGCCGGGCGGCTGGCCCTTGAAGGCCTCGCCGGTCTCTTCGCGCAGCCGGTCAGCGACGGTGTCCTGCAGGGCCCAGGCCAGCACCGGCGGAGTGCCGGCTTGTGCCGCGTGCATGGCCGCGCGCGTCGCGGCCTGGTGGTCAGGGTGGCCGGTGATGCCGGTGTCGTCGAAGACCAGCAGGCCTTCTGCGCCGTGGCGCGCAGCCAGGCGGGTGACATGGCCGGACAGCTCGCCCGGCGGTACCGCCGCGAGATGGCCGTCGGGGTAATCAAGCAGGGTCACGGTGACGACCCCGAGCTCGGCGGCGGCCTGGCGGAGTTCCCTGGCGCGCGCCCGGCGTAGCTCGGCGTGGTTCTCGTTCAGCGTGGAAGCCTCGCCGTGGGTGAAGCACAGCACGTGCACCGCGGTGCCGCCCGCGGTGAAGCGGTCGGCTACCGCGCCGAGCCCGAAGGTCTCGTCGTCGGGGTGGGCAACGACCACCAGCGCCTGCCGCCAGGCCGGCAGCAGCCGCCCGGGCCGGGGCATCGCCCCCTCGGTCATGGCTGCCCGCGTCCCGCTCTGGCCCGTCTTCCGCGTGATCATCTGCGGCCGCCGGTCAGCGGGCCCGCAGCGGGGCCCGCAATAGCGGCGCCGCCAGGCATGCCCCGGCCGCCCCGGCGGCCAGCGGGACGATACCGATGAGCGCGAGAACTAGGCCGCCGGTCCCGCCGGCGGCAATGCCGCCCGCGATCAGGGCCAGGCCCGCCAGCACCCGCGCGGATCGTCCCGCCACCCCGTTCATGAGCTTGATAACTCTCATCACGCACCTCCCAGAAATACCCCGGTGGGTATATACGCTCATGATAGCCGCCGGAGGCAGGAAGTCATTCCCGCCGGGGGCGAGAGCATCCGGGCCCGGCTGCCGGCAGGCCGCCGGGGGCGGCCGGCACAACGAAGGCCCGGCGGCCGTGACCGGCCGGCCTTGGCTTCGTGTCCTTGCTCAGCCGGCCGCCGCGTAGCTGGGCGCGACATCGCGGGCTGCCTGGCAGATGCCGCAGCGGATGGTGCGGGCGGGGGGCTCGACGGCGACAACGCGGTTGATCAGCATGGTGCGGGTCAGCCAGCGGGCGGTGACGTGCGCGTGGTCGTGGCAGACGGCGGCGCCGCAGTCGGCGCAGATGGCGACGGCATCGACGCGGTCGCCGAGCGCTGCGCAGTCGAAGCAGTTCATGGCGTGGCCTCCTCAGCAGGGTAGAAGCGGCGGCGGGCCCACAGCGCGACGTAGACCAGCGCGACCATGACGGGCACCTCGATCAGCGGCCCGACGACGCCGGCGAGGGCCTGCCCGCTGGTCACCCCGAACACGCCGATGGCGACCGCGATCGCCAGCTCGAAGTCGTTGCTGGCCGCGGAGAACGCCAGCGCGGCGGTGCGCGGGTAGGACAGGCGGAGCCGGCGGCCGATGGCGAACCCGGCGAGCCACATGATCGCGAAGTAGGCCAGCAGCGGCAGCGCGATCCGGGCCACGTCCAGCGGCGCGGAGGTGATCTTCTTGCCCTGCAGGGCGAACAGGATCACGACGGTGAACAGCAGCCCGTACAGCGCCACCGGCCCGATCTTGGGCAGGAACCGGGACTCGTACCAGTCCCGGCCCTTGGCCCGCTCGCCGATGGTGCGGGTCAGGTACCCGGCCACCAGCGGGATGCCGAGGAACACCGCCACCGTGGCGGCGATCTCGGCGATGGACACGTGCAGGCTGGCGGTCGGCAGGCCGAGCCAGCCGGGCAGCACCTGCAGGTAGAAGAAGCCCAGGGCGGCGTACAGCAGGACCTGGAAGACCGCGTTCAGCGCGACCAGCACGGTGGCCATCTCGCGGTCGCCGCGCGCCAGGTCGGTCCAGATCAGCACCATCGCGATGCACCGGGCCAGCCCGACCAGGATCACCCCGGTCCGGTAGGCGGGCTGGTCCGGCAGCAGCAGCCAGGCCAGCGCGAACATCACTGCCGGGCCGATCACCCAGTTGAGCAGCAGCGAGACAGTCATCATCCGGCGGTCCGCGGTGATCCGCCCGATCTCGGTGTAGCGGACCTTGGCCAGCACCGGGTACATCATCAGCAGCAGCCCGAGCGCGATGGGCAGGCTGGTGCCATGGACCGCGACCTTGTTCAGCGCGCTGTTCAGGCCCGGGACCAGGCGGCCGAGCAGCAGCCCGGCGGCCATCGCCGCCCCGATCCACACCGGCAGGAACCGGTCCAGCACCGGCAGCCCGGCCATCACCGGCCGCTGCCCGGCCGGTCCGGTGACCTCGCTGGTCCTGGTGTCAGTCACCGCACGCCCCCTCGCTGGCGTCCTCGCATGGCGACCCGCGCCGCCCGGTGATGACCCGGTCGCCGGCGAGTGGCACGCCTGCCGCGGACGCCTGCGCCCACAACGCGGCGAACCCGTCACCGTCGAGGCGGTAGTCAATCCAGCGCCCCCGGCGGGCCGCGGTCACCAGGCCCGCGTCGCGCAGCACGCGAAGGTGATAAGACAGCAGGTTCGCAGCCACCGGCACCTTCTCCTGCAGGTCGCACACGCACCGGCCGCCCCCGGCCAGCACTCCGACGATACGCAGCCGCACCGGGTCGGCCAGCGCGGCAAGGCGGGCTGTCAGTTCAACCGGACTCGATGCAATAACCGTTGAAGTGTCCACGCTGCGACGGTATGCCCTGCGGGGCACACGGCGGCCGGGCCGTTGGTCACCTGTGCGCCAGCCATGAGTCCTGACCTCGGCCGCGGCGCCGATTGCGAGCCGGCGACGGAGCATGGCGGAAGAGGGACCGCTTGCCCGTGAACGCGCAGTGCGTCACACGGGCCGGTCAGATCAGCGCGGCGCACCCCGCCGACCTCGGCAGGCTGGACATCCACCCACCCAGTGGCGGCAGTTTCGCGACTGGCTGAACGACACCGGGCCGCAAGTAGCCTGAGCGGTCATCTCGTCCCTGCCGGTGTCACCGGCGCCGCCATTTTCTACCCTTGCGTTGTCACGCATCCGCGGGATTTGATCTAACCCTGATCTGCAGTCCTGGCGTTGCAGCTCCTGCGCTCATCGTGACGGTGAACGAGGCACAACCCGACTAGTGTCTTCGCCCCATCTTCGGCATCTGGCCTAGCGGCTGCCGGGAACGATTACCACGGGGCAGGCGGCGTGGTGCGTGACCTGGCTGCTCACCGACCCTACGAGGAGCTTGGCGAAGCCCCCGCTGCCGCGGGACCCCACGACGAGCAGGTCGGCGTCGCGCGAAGCCTTGACGAGTTCTTCCGCGGGATCCCCCACGGCCACGCTCACGGTGACCTCGGGCACCGTCTCGCCGATTTCGTTCGCGACCTTGTCTGCGAATTCCTGGACCGCCTTCCGCGCGAATTCCAGGTTATGGCTGTCCTCAGGAAGTTCAGGCACAGCCCAGAAGATCCTGGTGGCCGGGCGAACCGGGCCCGGATGAACGGTCATGACGGTCAGCGGGGCATGGTGCTGCGCGGCTTCACGCATCGCCCAGGCCAGGGCAAGCCGAGAATGGTCCGAGCCGTCCACCCCGACGATGATTCCGGACATCGCTACTCCTGTCATCCCTGATCTATTCCGATTGTCATCCCTGATCTATTCCGATTCATCCTGATTTAAGGATGGCTTGACGGCGGGGCGAAAGACAGGGCTGAGGGTCCCGGATGAGCGGGACGCAAGACCTGCTAGTCCGTGGCCGGTCCGGCCAGG
>JBKQQQ010000031.1:0-4564 GCA_052144275.1 Streptosporangiaceae bacterium | reverse complement strand
CGGCCCGGAAGAACGCCTCATAAAGCAGGCGGCCCAGCCCGCCGCCGCGCTCAGCCGGATCCACGCCGACAAAGTGAATGTAGGCCTCACCAGGCCGGGACTGGGAGATGAACCCGGCCAGGAAACCGGCCAGCCTGCCGTCGCGTTCGGCCGCGAAACTGGTGTCGGTGAAGTGCTCGAAGAATAGCCGCGGAAGCTTGCCGGCCATCGGGCGGCCGCCCCACCATTGGTCGATGACCGAGATCACCAGCGTGTAGTCGGCCGGGCGAACGGGCCGACCGTTACCGAAGCGTGCCGCACCAGCACGCACGATCTGTCGCTGCTTCGGCTGAGACATCTGCTCATGGCGATATGAGTTGAGTATTGTGCGGCCGATGTGCTTGGTATATGCATATGCCTTACGCATGCGCGACGCCCGGAGGTGGCGGATGAGCGAGCCCGTAGACCGCGAGTCGCATCGCGGGGATGCCGGGTACCTGCCTGGTGCCGTCGGAGACCGTACGTGGCGGGCGCTTACCTGGCTGGGTTTGTCGCTGGCTGCCCTAGTGGGCATGGGGCAGGCCGGCGCGATCGTTCAGGAGGCCATCCCGACCGGTGCGATTTCGGTTACCACCCTGTACGGGCCGGGGCAGCTGCTGTCCACCAACTTCTCGGCGGCGGCCGCCTATTTAAACGCGTGGGGAGCCGCCACAGCTCAATTCGGCTCGCTCCCGGTCTGGCTGTACCTGCACCTGCTCTTCGACGTGCTGTTCATCGTCGGGTACGCCCTGCTCGGATTCTCCCTTCTGACCGGGGAAGATGAGCAGCCCGCGCGGCTGCTGCTGTGGGCGCTGATCGCGGCGAACCTCGCCGAGGCTGCGATAGCCGCGGCGGCGTACGGGGTGATAGCCGCTCACGGGCATGTCCCCGCCGCGCTCGGCGTGGTTCTCCACGTGGCGACCATGCTCAAATGGCTGGCCGCGCTCGCTCTCCTAGTCCACGTGGCCTACCGGATCTGGGATAACGACCACGCCCGCCGGGCCATCAGGTACCTGTTCTGGGCTCTGTGGGAGCAGAGGTTCTCCGTGGTCGTCGTCGTGTTCCTGGCGGTCGTGGCCGCAGGGCGCGGGGCTGACGTGCTCGAGCAGATGCCGGACGTCCAGCGGTCCTGGCTCACCTGGCCGCCCGGGATGGGCTGGGTCCATGCGGCAGTGGCCGTGACCGCGCAATTGCTGCTGGCCTTGCTGCTGGTGTTCCTAGGCCGGATGCGCACCTGGCGTGCCGTGGAGAAATTCAGCGGACAAGACACCCGCCATGATCCGCGCTACCGGACGTGGATCGTGCCCCCGGCGGTGCTGGCCGGGCTGGCGCTGGTGCTCCGGCTGACGGGCGCCGCCGAGATCGGGTGGTGGCGGCTCGCCGTGGCCGTCGGGGTGCCCGTCCTGATCGCCGCTGTCTCGAGGGCCATTGCCTTGTTCCGCCCGCAGATGCCGTCGCTGGGTCATCGCCTGCCCGAAGTGTCGCCGGAGACGGCCGCGGAGAGGGTGGACAGCGCCAGGACGGCGGGAGACGCGCTCGCCGTGGCGGTGGTGGCGGTGACGGGTCTGGGCTTGGTGCGGTCTTTCACCGCGCCGGCGCTCCTGGCCAGCGGCTACACGGCGGCATCCTGGGTCGCTGTTGTGATCGGGATCGTCATCGTGACCGTCAGCTGGCGGCTGGCGAACGGCCCGGTGCGCGACGCCCTGTGCAAACTGGCAGGTCCGTATAACGCGCCGGCCGGTCAGCGCGGGCTAGCCACCCGGCTTGCTGACTGGGCCAGGCGGGGAGAGATGCGCGGGGATGCCGGGTGGTGGCCTTGGCTGATCGTCGGAGCCCCGTTCCTGATCGCGGATGCGTTCCTGGTGTTCGTACCGCTATGGACGACGCACTGGCTCGGGGTGCTCGGCGTCACGGTGATCGCCACCGGGACCCTGGCCGTCGGCCTGGCCGTGCTGGCCTACCTGGCCCAGACCCGGCTCCCGCTGCCGCTGTTCCGGATGATCCGGCTGAACGTCACGCCCGTCATCACGCTCGTCCTGGTCATCGGGCTCATCGGCGGGATCGCCGATTCCAGGTCGGTGCTGCACGACGTCCGCGGCCCGGTTACCGGCGGTGCCGCACCGGGCCGCACCGGCCTGCTGGCGGATCTGCAGTCGTGGCTGGCCAGCCCGGCCACGGCCGCCTGTGCCGTCCCTGCCGCCGCGGGCGGCACGGCGGGCGCCGGGCGGCCGGTGCGGGTGGAGCCCTTCATCCTGGTGGCGGCGGCCGGCGGCGGGATCCGCGCCGCCTGGTGGGCGGAGCACGCCCTGGCCGACATCGCCGCCAGGCGGTGCGGGCCGCATGACGTCTTCGCGGTGAGCAGCGTCAGCGGAGGATCGGTCGGGACGGCTGTGCTGGACAGCGCACCCGCCGGCCAGGCCGCTGCCGACATCGCCCGGATCGCCGGACCGGACGCGCTGGCCGCCGGCATCGACGGGCTGCTCCTGCACGACCTGATCGCCGGCTTCACCGGACTGGACCTGCCGTCCGCGCAGATGCCACCGGGCGAGTCCTTCAGCGACCGTGCCGGCCTGATCGAGAGCGCCTGGCAGAGCGAGGACATCAGCCTGGAGCAGCCGTTCCCGCTCCGCCATCCGGCCCTCCCCTGGCGGCTGCTGTTCAACTCCGCCGACGCCAACTCAGGCTGCCGGGCCATTATCGCCGATGGGCTCCTTCCGGCCCCGCCGGGCGGCCAGGACACGACCGGCCTGACCTGCGACCTGCGATCCGCGGTCCCCGGCGGGGGCAGCTTCGACTTCTTCGCCCGGCTGCCCTGCATGCAGAACATCGCCACGGTGACCGCGGCGATGCTGTCCGCCAGGTTTCCCTACATCACCCCGTCCGGGGTCGTCACCAGCTGCGCGGACAAGAACGCCATAGCGGGACAGTTCGTCGACGGCGGATACGTGGACAGCAGCGGCCTGATCACCCTCACCGACCTGCTGCCCAGCCTGACCGCCGCGCTGCGGGCCCGCAACGCCGCCGCCTTGGCGCAGGCCGGGCCAGGGCAGCCGGTCACCCTGGTGATGCCGGTCGTGGTCTACCTGGGCAACAGCCCGCGGCCGGACCCGGCGGCCTTCACGGGTCCATCGCTCATCCAGGAGCCTTTCGTGCCCCTCGACGCCCAGTCCGCCGCTGCCACCCAGCTGCTGGTGTCGGACACGCTCCTGCAGCGGATCCAGGGCATGCTGGGAACCGGCCAGTGGCTGCAGTGCGTTCCCGGCCTAGCCGGATGCGCCGCGGCCACGTCGGCGGCCGAGAAGACCATTCCAGACCAGGTCATCTTCGTCTCACCGCGCACCGAGCCAGCTGTCTCCGCGCCGCTGGGCTGGGTACTCTCCGCGGCCACCAGGAACACCCTCGACGCGGCGCTCCGCGAGGCGGAAGATCCACACCAGCGGTGCGTGCAGCCCGCCCAGCCGAAGGCGTGCCTGCCCGGCGTAGGCCGCCTGGCCGATCTCTTCCCGCTGATCCAAGGTGGCTGACACGACATCCTGGCAGGCAGGCCTGACACTCTCCGCCAGCTACCCTTATCTGGCTTCGAGATATTCGCGCCAGCTCTTTGCTCTCGTCGGCGTCGGCTCATCCTGAATGTAGAACGCTTGATCCTGTCCGAGTGAGCAGGGATCAGCCGGATCAACCGCCCGGAATCCTCCGCCTAGAACGAGGTGCTCACCGGCACGCGCAACCACCTGCCCGCTGGGGTTGAGGACTTCAAGCGGATCGAGGCGGGCGCGGAAGCCCGCGGGCCACATGACCGGTACGCGGTGTCCTGTGGCTGACCGCAGCCACAGGCACCAGCGGTCAGGCCCGGCTTCGCCGCCCTCCAGCATTCCGAGCAGCGCGGCTCGTTGCAGCATTCCCCCCACTGGGGGGCCGGTGGGCACCTGCACGATCTTGCGAGGGCCAGCCCCCTCGCTTGCGGGGTGGTTCATGCAGACGCGGAATTCCCTTCCCCGGCCAGCTGCGTTCGTGTCGAGCGTAGTGTTCCCGCCAACACCCTGGGTCAGCCCCGTTACTCTGGGTATCGGCCTGGTGCTTCTGGCTGCAACGGGGATGTTGTGACACAGTTGACAGTGGCACCATGCAGGTTGGGCATTCGAGGCCATGAGAGGCAGTCATCCGATGCGCCCTGACATCAGACCTGGCGGCATCTTCCCCGATTATGCTCTCCCGGACCACACCGGCACGGTGCGCACGCTCAGCGAGCTTCAGGGCCGCGATCCGCTGATCCTCACCCTGGCGCGCGGCAACTACTGCCCCAAAGAGCACCAGCAGCACCTTGAGCTGGCGGCCAACTACCCGAAGGTCGCGGTGGCCTACACCCAGATCGCCACTATCGCCACCGACGACCATCACGCCCTGCAAGAATTCCGCGCATCGGTGGGCGCCCAGTGGACCTTCCTGTCCGATCCCGGCCGGACCGTCCAGAAGGACCTCGACATCCAGGAGTACACCGACCCCGAGCACAACCCCATGATCCCGCACACGCTGGTGCTCAAGCCGG
>JBKQQQ010000030.1:0-5413 GCA_052144275.1 Streptosporangiaceae bacterium | reverse complement strand
GGAGGCGGCTTGGGGCAGTTTCTCGAATACCGCGACCTGGCTGTGGCTACGACGCGTGCGGCTTTGCTTCGAATTGGGAGCGCTACAGGCGCGGGTGCTCGGGTCGGCTGCTTGCAGCTCTCGCAATGCCGGCTAGCACCGGGCGCCTTGTGCGCTGGACCTGCCGGCTGAATGGCGTGGGGCCAGGTCGAGATGCGCGCTTGTGGCGAGTTGCGGGTGGATTGCTGCCACCGGGGAGAGATTCGCGTTCATGGTAGCGTGACTCTCGCCGCTTCGTACAATCAATGCGCGGTCGTACGTATAACATCTGGAGCGGGCAGGTGCTTGTCAATACCGATTATCTGGTCGTGGGAGCGGGTGCGACCGGTCTTGCGTTCGTCGATGCGCTGGCAGCGGCGGCGGATGTTGAGGTGACGCTGGTCGACCGCCAGCCCGCCCCGGGAGGCCATTGGCTGCACGCGTATCCGTTCATTCGCCTGCATACGCCTTCCGCGTACTACGGGGTTAACTCGCTCGCCCTCGGCGTTGACAGGATCGACCAGGCTGGCGAGAACGCCGGATACTACGAACGGGCAACCGGCAGCGAAGTCCGCGAGTACTTCGCCGAGGCGGCCGCGCGGCTTGCGCAGACGGGGCGGGTCCGGTTGCTCACCGGCCATGAGCACCTGGGCGGCGGAAGTAACGGCGAGCATGTCAAAGACTTGAGCACGGGGGAGCTTCACGATGTCGTGGTGCGTCGCAAAATCGTCGACGCTCGCTATCTGGAGACGTCGATCCCCGCCACTCACGCCCGCCCGTTCGATGTGGCACCAGGCGCACGGGTAATACCTGTCAACGACTTGCCAGAGACAGCGGGATCGGCCCCCTCCTATGCCGTGCTGGGGGCCGGCAAGACGGCCGCGGACGCCTGCATCTGGCTTCTGGATAACGACGTTGAGCCAGACCGGATCCGGTGGATCCGGCCCCGTGACGCGTGGTTTTATGACCGCCGCCACTTTCAGCCGCTGGAGCAGGTGGGCGCAATCATGGAGGGGCTATCCCTCGACGCCGAGGCCGGCGCCAGTGCGGCGAGCATCGAGGACCTCTTCGAGCGGCTCGAGGCCGCAGGGCGGCTCGTGCGCATCGACCCCTCGCGGCCGGCAACGATGTACCGCGGCACGATGCTCAGTGCCCGCGAACTGGAGGCCGTGCGGCAGATCGAAGACGTCGTCAGGCTCGGCCGAGTGCGACGGATCGAGGCCGGCCGGATCGTGCTTGAGCGCGGGGAAACCGAAACCGGCCCGGACGTCCTCCACGTGGACTGCACCGCCCTGGGCTTGAACAACGCCCCCGCCACGGCCATCTTCCAGCCCGGCCGGATCGTGCTCCAGCAGGTGCGATTCCTCTCACCCACTTTCAACGCTGCGCTCGTCGGCTTCGTCGAGGCCAACCGCGACGACGACGCGGACAAGAACCGGCTCTGCCCGCCCAACCCCTACCCGAGCACCATCGAGGACTGGCCTCGCATAATGAGCCGCACGTGGCGCACAGAGGGGCGATGGTTGAGCGAGCCCGACGTCTCGGCGTGGGTGGCCGCCAGCCGGCTCAACCTTCTGCAGGCGCTTCCCGATCACGCGGCCGAGCCGCCCGTGCAGTCGGCGGTCAAACGCTTTCTCACGCACGTCAATGCGGCAATCGAGCGGCTCAAGCAGTTCGGCGAACCGAGCAATTGAGCATCAATGCGGACTACCCATAACCGGCGGATCTGTCCACTTGACCTGGCTAGCCTTGATGATTCAGGGGCGGGCTGAGACTGGTTACTGATCGTGTCGTGCCTGTTTTCGGCGGTTTTGTCTGGTTGGCTGGTCCCGGGCGGGTGGCGGCGCTGCCCGATTTGCTCGGGTGGCACCGGTTCCGACTGTGCCGGGGTGGGCTCCTTTCCGGGTTGCAGGGGTGGCTGGTCAGGCGGGTGCGGGCAGGGCGCACAGCCGCTGCCAGCAGGTCAGGAAAGCTTCTCTCCAGGGCCAGGTCAAGCTGAGCTTGAGGATGCGCTGCCGGGCGTGGCGGACCAGTCGGGCGGGCAGGCTCAGCAGCCGGTAGCGCAGCGTGTCCGGCTCGGCGTCTTTGAGGTCGTCGCAGTCGTACAGGCCGAGCAGCCGGCACCAGGCGGCCAGGTCGGCGGCGAGGTTGGCGGCCAGCATCCACCCGCAGTTCACCACCCAGGTCTTCGACGGCAGGTTCCGCAGGCCCATGGACTTCGCGGCGCGCACGCCGTCCTCGACGACGGCGTGCTGGCGGTGCAGCACGCCGGTGAACTGGGCGTGGTGGCTGCCGGGCACGCCGGGTATCCCGCGGGCGGCCGGGATGTTGGTGACGATGATGGAGTACCGCCAGCCGGTGGCCTTCTCGAAGGCGGTCAGGTTCCTGGCCTGCCGCCGCGACGGCCTGGTGCGGCGCACGATCCACCGCAGCCCGGCGGGCCAGCCGGCGGCCCGGGTCAGCAGGTGGGTGATCTCGGCGACGTGCTTGTCTTGCTGCGCGACTCCGTCCTGGTCCACGGCCGCCTGCCAGGCGGTGGCGGGCAGCAGCCCGATCGCCTGCTCATCAGCTCCGGTGATCATCCAGCCGGAGGTGAACAGCACGGTGCGGCACCGGGTGCATAGCGACAGCAGATGGCTGATCAGCTCGTGGCTGGCGCCGGCCCCGTCGACGCGGACCAGCAGCTTGGACCGCATCCGCGCGGGGATCTGGCGGATCGCCGCGGTGAGCACGGCGAGGTGGTCGGCGAAGGTGTTCGAGTCGGCGTTGCCCGGGCGCAGCAGCATCGCCAGCGACTCGGCGGTATTAGCCAGCCAGGCCCCGAGCGGATGGAATCCGTAGCCCATCGGTTAAAGGTGGCAGCGGCGCCTTCCTTGTCGCTGCGCGCGGTGATCAGCGTGCCGTCCAGGTCGATGACCAGCCAGCCCGCCAGCAGCTTGCCCGCCACGGACAGCCACGGGAACCCGGCCGGCCTCGCCGCGATCAGCGACCAGACGTGCATCCGCACCTTGGCCCGCACCCGGGCGATCTTGTCCAGGGTGCGCGGATCGGCCAGCTCCAGCGTCCGCCGCACCGTGGTGTCGCTCGGCTCCGGCCCCAGGACCGGGCCGTGCTGGGCCAGCAGGGCGATGTCGCTCATGCTGGTCGCCCCCAGCGCGATCGCCACCGCCATGCTCACCAGCGCGACACCCCTGTCCACCAGCGGGAACTTCCCGGCGCGCGCTAGCGCCGATCCCAGCCCGGCGGTCAGCCCGGCCTGGTCGGCCAGCTTGCGCAACAGCACTGCCCCGGCGTGCCCGACCAGGCCCTCGCCCTCGCCGGTCACCTTCAACCAGTGGTCCCACCGCGTATCCTGCATGACGAAGAGCGCTCCTGCCCGGGAAATTCGAATGGTGTGGTTACCGCGTAAATTCCCAGAACAGGGCGCTCTTCGCATGCCAGGCCGGACGTGCCGCGGCGCTCCCTGGCGGACCAGTCATCCACGCCCGCCAGTCATCGTCCGCGCACCCATCGGGTGCGCGCTCGAACCCGGCACCGCCCAGCGGGCTGACACAAAAGCGCAGCTCAAAGCTGCTATGAAACCGTCATCTTCAGATCAGCGGGTAAATGCTGAATCCCGGAGGCTAGCGAGACAGTCATTAGCGGAGTACCGAGTCGGCGCTCGGTTCGCTCACGCTCTGGAACACCGGTCGCGCTGCGTGACCATCGCTGGTTGTGGCCGCCGCGCAGGATCCGCCTTACCTGCATAGCTCAGTGGTCGCCCAGCATGATCGCGAAGGCCGCGCGGATCAGGGGATCGGCAGGGATTGCCAGCGCGGTTACCTCGCGGGACACGGGTAGGGTTCCGCCATGGCTGCCTCATCGTTGATGGTCCCGCTCGGCACGCAGGCACCCGACTTCGCCCTCCCCGACACCACGGGCACAATGACAGGCCGCGATGACTTCACCGCCGCCCCCGCGTTGCTGGTCGCCTTCTTGTGCAACCACTGTCCCTACGTCCGCCACATCGAGACCGCGCTGGGCACGATGCTGTCGCGCTATCCTGACCTGGCTGTCGTGGGCATCTGCACCAACGACGCCGATGCGTACCCCGGCGACCGGCCGCACGAGCTTGCCGGGCAGGCCCGCCGCGCCGGCTGGACCTTCCCGTACCTGGTCGACGCCGACCAGAAGGCCGGCCGCGCCTACCACGCCGCCTGCACGCCGGACTTCTTCCTCTACGACAGCGCCCGCCGGCTGGCCTACCGCGGCGCGTTCGACCAGTCCACACCCGGTAACGGCAAGCCGGTCACCGGCGAGCTGCTCCGCGCGGCCATCGAGCTGACCCTGGCCGGCCAGCCGGTGCCCGAGCCGCACCGGCCCAGCATGGGCTGCTCCATCAAATGGCGGTCCTGACCATCCTCATGACCGGCGCAGCCCGCCGCCAGGCAAGGCGTTGACCCGGCGCCGCCTGCCGCCACACCCCAAACGCCCGTGCTTGCCTGCCGAGCCCGTCCGACGCGGATGACCGATGAGAGGATAGACAGAAGCTGGCAGAAGACCTCGTATGAGGGGCACGTTGCGATCCTGGGTTTGCAGGATGGGAGCGGCCGCCGGGCGGCAGCTGCGTGCACTGATGCCGCCGATGACACCCATGGTGCTCTTTCGGGCGCTCCTTGGCGTCGTCCTCTTCTTTTTAGGTATCGTTTTCGGGGCCTGGCTCATTATTCGTTTCCGGCAGCATATTCAAGACGGCACGCCTTGAATGAATAACGATTGCGTGAGACCTGTCCGGGCGGGGCCGGCTCGATGTCCTCGCCGGGCGGCGCGGGACTGCGGCAGCGTCGGCATTCGCCGCGGCGGGCCGGCTCCCTGGCTATGCCTGGTAACTGGCTGGCCACTGCTGAAGCGCCCACATATTGCCGTCGGGATCACTGAAATATGAGTAGAGGACGCCGCCCATGTCCTCGACGTCGCTCAGTTCGATGCCCCGTTCCGCCAGAGCGGCCCGGGTCACAGCCATATCCTCCACGACAAGGTGGAGGCCTTTGACCGAGCCTGGGACCATGTCGGTTACCGGGCCCATCCCTGTGCCGAAGACAATGGCGCAGCTCGACCCCGGCGGGGTGAGCTGTACCACCCGCATCGTTTCCGTGACCTGGGTGTCGTGCAGATTCCCGAAGCCAGCCTGCTCGAAGAACGCCCTCGCCCTGTCAACATCAGACACCGGAAGCGGGACAAGCTCCAAGCGCATGTCCGGTACAGCCGGAGTACCTGCCATCGATCCAACCTCCTCGCGATCCGTTGCGTGATAAGACGCCCCAAGCCGGTAGCAGTCATCGCTCAGTCAGTTCCCGGCGCCACTGCCAGGGTGCGGAGGTGCGAGCCGTCGACGCATACAGCCTAAGCGCTCTCG
>JBKQQQ010000029.1:0-3976 GCA_052144275.1 Streptosporangiaceae bacterium | reverse complement strand
AGCTGCCGTCTTCGATGAAGACCTTGATGTAGTCGGCGCCCCTGGATACCTGCCTGGACACGAATCGTGCCGCCTCGCCGGGAGTCGAGACGGACGGGAACCGGTAGAAGAACCGGATGAACAGGTTGCTGCTCGAATTCATGTACTCGGTAGGGTGGCCCCCCTTCGCGGTGACGCCCATTCCGGCGGAGCGCAGGTCTGCGACATCGTTCCGTTCGGCTATCTCCCTGCGCCGTCTGGCTGACCAGCGCCCCATCATCTCCAGTTCCGTGGTGACACCGAATTTCAGCGCGTCGTGCAGGCCATCCATGTCGGTGTGAACGTGGGAATCGATCAGCCCGGGCATCAGGGTGGCGCCGCGACCATCGACGACCACAGCATCGCGCGGCACCGAGGGACCGACCGCTTCGATGCGAGCGCCGCCGATAACAACAGTCGTGGCGCTGATCGCTCGTTCGCCGTCAAAGATTCGCACATTGGTGATGGCCGTGGCGTGACTCATGCGACCCGCTTCCGTCCGGATGACCTCGGCGCCCGGGCGCCCGCGGCGGCGGATGGCGAGCATCCTCTCCTACCAGCTCCCAGTCGGGGTACATGCGGGCAGGCAAAGACCCGCAGGCGCCGGGCACGGGAGTTGGGGTACATGGCACCCGGTTGAGTACATCGTACGCAACCGTGTACCTTGTCGGTCGATGGAACTCTGGGAGCGCGTGGAGAAGTCGGAACGGCACACGCGCGTAGCGTTGTCGTACCCGCGGATCGCCCGTGCGGGCATGGAGATCGCGGACCGCGAAGGGCTGGACACCGTCTCGATGCGGCGAGTGGCAAGGCAGCTGGAGGCGGGCGCGATGTCTCTGTACCGCTACGTAGAAAGCCGCGACGAGCTGATCCAGCTGATGGCCGACCACGCGTACGCCGAGTTCCCGGCAGCTTCGCGATCGGGCGACTGGCGAGCGGACCTGGCCGAGGCAGCCCGCCGCATCCGCCGGACCACCCTGAAGCATCCCTGGCTGGCCGGCCAGTCCGTCCCGCGCACCGGCCTGGGGCCGAACCTGCTCCGGATGATGGAGTCGACGCTCGCGCTGGTGGACGGGTACGGACTGCACATCGACCAGATGCTCGACCTGCTGCTCACCCTGCAGGCGTTCGTCAACGGCTACGTCCTCAACGAGGTCACGGAGCGTGATGCGCAGCACCGTACGGGAGCCAATGCGCAGCAAGCGCAGGAACGACATGTCCCGCGCGTCCGCGAGGTAATCGCATCCGGGCAGTTCCCGCTGCTCGCCCGCGTGGTCACCGAGTCACAGGACAACCCGGACCCTGACCTTGCGTTCGAGCGGCGACTTCACTACGTGCTCAACGGCCTGGCATGGGCGTTCACCTGACCCCGCGCGACTCCGCCAGGAAGCCGACGGCGTCCAAGTGCGAGGTCGCAGTTCTGGCGCCGGGTGATCCTGCCCTTTCTCCAGCTCCAAGATCGTGCGGCGGGTACCGCGACCATCTGCACTGCCCGTTCCCGCAGCTCATCGGGATACGCCTCCTGGATACCATGAACCCCAACTTTCCCAGAGGTCACAGCCTCCAAGGAACCCGGGCAGTCCAATGATTCTCGGCCTCACGGCGGCTGGCGTCTCGGAGGCCGACGCCACCACCGCGGTCTTCATCCAGCGCCTGTTCTCTTCCTACCTGCCGCCCATCTGGGGCTGGGCCACCCTGGTCTGGATGCGGAAGAGAGAGTATCTGTGAGCACTGCCGCACGGGCCGATACGCCGCGGCTCCTTCGACCGGCCAGCGGCCCCGTGCGGCCTCGTCGTGTCGTGCCGGACACGGCGCGCGGTACCCTGCCCGGCTGGTCGACGTGAGACCCTTACCTGAAGGCCCGCCTGAGTGCGAGCTCGACTCGGGCGGGGCGACCGCGAGATTGTGGATGGCGCGAGATGCCCGAGCCGGGCAGGATGACTGACAACCCCGGTGATCAGCGTGCTGGTGAGGGCGGCCGCGAACGCACTGCGTTCCGGAGGATGGCTGAAGCGACCCAGACGCGCCTGAGTACAGCCCGGCAGCGGCTGGCGCGGTACGAGCACATTCCTGTGGTCGGCGTCATCGCCGGGATCTACCGGCGAGACCGGGAATCGGCAGGATCGGTCATGGGCAGCGCGATCGCGTTTCGCCTGTTTCTGTTTTTCGTGCCATTGCTGCTCCTGGCGGTCGGCATCGCGGGGTTCGCCTCTGGGTTCGTCAATCCCCGCGCAGTCAGCAGGACTACTGGCGTGTACGGTAGCCTCGGGGCGGAGATCAGCGCGGCTTTTCACCAGCCTGGGTTCACGCGATGGTTCGCGGTGCTGTTCGGCCTGTTCGGGGTGCTGACGGCTGGCCGGTCGCTGAGCAGGGTCCTGCGGGCAGCGAGCGCAGCCGCGTGGCGGCTGCCGCTGTCGGGGTCCCGGGCTTCGCTTCGCGCGGCGGGCGTGGTGGCCGGCCTAATCTGCGGCATAGCCCTGATCGCTATCCTGGTCAATCGAGTCCGGGAAGACCTGGGACTGGGCGTGGCGGGCCTTGCGTTTGTCCCGGCCCTGGTGATCTATGGACTGGCGTGGCTGGGCGTCTCGATGATGCTGCCGCGTGCCACCGACGACCCGGGAGCGCTGCTGCCAGGATCCTTGCTCGTGGCCCTGACCATCACGGTCATGCACGCCATCAGTGAGTTCTATCTCCCGGACCGGCTCGACCGCGCAAGCCAGCTCTACGGAGCGATCGGCACGACCATCGTGACGCTGGGCTGGTTCTTCATCCTCGGCAGAGGAGTCGTGCTGGCCATGGAGCTGAACGCGGCAATCTACGAACGGTACGGAAGCATTTCTCAGGTTGTGTTCTCGCTCCCGTTTTTCCGGGTCCTGGCCCGCAAGTCCGCGCGGGTACGCAGGTTCTTCGGAGTCCGGTAGGCGCCGCGCAGCAGACCGGGCTGCGTGTATCGCTTCAAAACTGATCGCATGGTGTCTGACCTGTGGCTTGTAAGATCAGCTGCGCCGCCTGGTAGTACTCGTTGATCACGCCACCGGGCACCTTGCGCCGCCGGACCGGCAGGTGATTCCGGCGGCGGCAGCGCCGGGCAGTAGTTTCCGCAGCGCGCTGCTTATCATGGTCCGGCCGACGGTCCAGGAGGAGCCGAACACCCGCTCGGCTCTTTTCCGCCCGGATCAGGGCGGTGTGCTTTCTATGCTCGGTCGGGTCAGGGTGTGGTGTAGATGGCGGCTAGGTCGTCGTCGGCGTGCCCGGTGGCGGCGCGCCGCCACCGGGGCAGCAGCGCGCTGGTGAGGGTGAGCTCGGTGCCGCTGGCTTGTGCGGCCTGTGCGGCGAGGTCGGCGTCTTTGAGCGCGTGCTTGAGCGCGAACGCGGGGGTGAAGTCGCCGGCCAGCATGGTGCGGGCCTTTTGCGCCGCGTAGGGCGATCCGAGCGGCGGCCGGACTCGGTGCTTTACGACGACGACGAGCGGGAACTGCTGCGCCGCCTACCTTCCGCCCAGGTCATTCACGTCGAGGAAGCCGGCCACAGCCTGCAGGGCGACACGCCCCTTGAGCTTGCCGCGATCATCGAGCACTTCGTCTTCAGCTCCTGACGCCTACGCCGGGCCATCTGGGAACTGATGTACCTGGGCAAGACCCGGTACCAGGCCACAGCGATGCCGCCCGCGGAGGTGCCGGTGTCCGGCCTACCAGCGCACCGGTGCCGGACAGACCTGGCGGAACCTGTTGGCTGGATGACGAACCAGCAGGTCAAACGCTATTTATTAGTCGGCTGGGTGGCGTAACGCCGACCATATTCCCCTTTCTGGATCGGACAAGTAGATTTTTATGCCATGTCGTCTACGAGTCCCGGCCGTGCCGCGCCGGCACCGGAGGTGCTCGCTGATACGCGGCGCCGGCGAGCCGACTGGGCCCGGCAGGTGGCTGACATTCTTCGCCGTCAGATGCTGCAAGGC
>JBKQQQ010000028.1:0-25492 GCA_052144275.1 Streptosporangiaceae bacterium | reverse complement strand
GCCGTCGGCGGAGGTCCAGACCGCCGCGACGGTGCCGTCGAGGTTGTCGCCCTTGCCGGTGGAGGTGTGCCCGATGACCGCGTATATCCGCCGCGGATCGGCCGCGCAGCCGGCCAGCGACGACCGTGCCGCCGCGGCCACGGCGGGAGTGGACGCCTGCGACATGGCCAGGGAGGTCAGCAGGGTCGGCTGGAGCGGGCCCGGCAGCGGGATGGTCCGGAACTGCCCGGTCCAGATCGTGCCGCCGGCCAGGCTGGAGGCGACCACCGAGCCATCGGCGGCGATAGCCAGCCCGGACAGCCCGCCCGGGTTCTGCCCGGTCGGCCAGCTCGCCTGGGTCCAGCGGTAGCGGCGGGATCCGGCCGGCGTGCGTTCCGGCGGTATCGCGGTGAACCACAGGCCGGCAGTTGTGGCGCATACCAGCTGGCCGTTGGTGATCGCGAGCGCGTAGACAGTGCCGAAGTCGACACCGGTCGGCAGGGTTGTGCCAACCGGCTGCCAGACCGTGCCACCGGTGCCCGGCAGCGCCTCATACAGCCGCACGTCGCTCTGCGGGCGCGCGAAGCACCCGGCGTACACGTGGTCGCCGCTCTCGACGGCCAGGGCGCTGATATCCGGGTTGTCCCAGTCGTCGCTCAGCGGCAGCGCGTCCCAGCGGGTCGTGTCGGAAGGGTCGGGCCGCAGGTGCCAGACCCCGCCGGAATGAGAACCGACCAGCAGGTCCCCGGCACCCAACGGCACCAGGGCGGTGACGTGCCCGGCCTGCCAGAACGCACTGCCAGGCGTCGGGTGCAGCCCCGCAGGCACCGCAAGCTCCCAGGTCAGCGACCCGAGCGCGGGCGTGAAGCCGCCCGGCGGGATCCGGACCGTCCGCAGCGCGCCTTTGGGCATCGACCGCACCGGCATGACAGCACTCTACGGCTCCAGGAGCAGCCAGAACAGGGGTCTGCCAGGCGTGATCCCGGGGCCGGTTTTGCGTGCTGGCGCTCAGCGCCAGCCATCAACCCGGTGTAGGTCAGGGCTAACCTTCAGGCTCTTCTTGCATGCCGAACAGCTTCCACGTGTGAGACGGTTTGACATCTTGCGAGAAGCCCTTGATGAAGTACTCCTTAAGGAACTTGTTGTTGAGTATCACGTAATGAGCCTGGGGGAAGAGTTCCTTCCTGCAGTACTGGTGGAATTGGCCGCCATCTTGCATCCACCCCAGCAGCGACCCGGAATAGCTGAAATGTTCCATGACTTCGCCTTTGCCTATGGTGGCTTCGAACTCGACCTCGGTCGGGAAGTATTGGCGAATCTCCTCTACGCTGGTCACTGCCTTGGGGCGGTTGTCGATGATCCCGAAGATGGACTCGCGCGATAGCTTGGCCGCTTCGGCGGTCGCGAACGCCCCCCAGCCTCCAGTCAGCAGGGTATCGTCGCCCCAGACCTGGTAGTTGTGGCGCTTGGGCGACCCGACCCTCAGAGACTTGACGTTGAGGGTATCGTGCACGGCGTTGCTGGCTTGCTGGACCACGCTGCTGCTCATGAAGGCGAGGTACAGCTCGTAGAGATGCTGGGGCACCCCTGACGCCTTGACCCGGGCCTGGTAGTTGGGCTGCTCCTGGGCGGTCTGAGGATCGGTCGACTCCCCCAGCGCGGACGACGAGCCTATCGACCCCCCCGGGGTGGTCCCATGGGAGCGCCCTCGGGGGTTGGTCTTCGACGAGGGGTACATCTGCTCGGAGAAAAGTCTGCTGCGCTCTTCTGCGCTGAGGTGGTCGAGGAACTTGGTGATGGCAGCGAGGCCGAGGGTATCGGACTGGGCCCCGGCTAGCCAGCGGGCGAACCACGCCATGATCTTGGTCTTGTTCACCAGATGCCCGGCCGCGAAGGAGTCCTGGAGGAAGTGGTCGGCGAACCCATTGGTCAGATACGCCTTGCGGGCCAACTCCTGCGACGAGTCCCCCTGCTCAGGCCGCATGGACATCGGCCGGTCGCCATGCGGCGGGGCCGACGCCTTTCCGGCGCTCAGCTCCGCCAAGTGGCGGGCCTCGACGTGCAGCGCCTCCCACCGCTCCCAGCTGTAGGGCGCGAAGTGGCAGGCGTTGCGGGCGAGCACCGCCCCGTAGTTTTCGGTGTCCCGATCCATGGTCAGGCGCTTCAACATCGCGGTCTCGCCCGCCCCGTGAGCCGCACCTTCCAGCCCGCGGTCGATAGCGCCCATCTCGGCCTCGTGGGGGAACACCGCCTTGGGGATATCGTGCTTTTCCCCGCCGTACTTTAGGTACCACTCCACGATCTTGTCGAAGGTGTGGTGTCGCATGAACTGTACGATGGGCACGACCCGCTCAGGGGGCAGCCTGTCGAGATCCTGAGGATTGCTGAAGTAGTCCGGCAACGTGTTTATTTCCCCGTAGGTGAGGGCTAGCTTGCTGCCTTTCAGCAGGACCGCGCCGACCTGCCATTTTTTCGCTTCCTGCGTCCAGTCGACCCCTGGCTCTTTGGCCCATCGCGCGATCCGCTCCAGCTCCTGCAGCAGAGCATGGCACAGCATCTTAGGATCGCCAATGCCGGTTATGACCTGGCCGAGATCGGCCGGCCTGGCGTCGCCGAGCAGCATGTGCTCGAACGACGAATGTCTCTGGACCACGACCGGTCGCCCGCCTCCGGTCGCCCGCGGGGCCAGCGGCAGCGCTAGCTGGGCGGGGACGGCGCCTCGCGCCGACAGGGATCCCGACATTGCCTGCGTCGCAGCCGCCGCCGCTGCCCGCTCGAATCGGTCGGAGGGATCGGAAACCTTCACACCGTCGCCCTGGTCGGTGCCCGCGACGGGGCCCTGGCGTTGCTGGATAACGTGGGCGAGTTCGTGAGCCAGGGTGTGCATGTCCGCGCCGCCGTCGCCGATGACGACGTGGCTGCCGGAGGTGTAGGCACGGGCGCCGAGTTCGGCGGCGGAGGCGCGCGCGGCCGCGTCGGCGTGGACGCGGACGCCGGAGAAGTCCGCGCCGAGGCGGTCCTGCATCTCCTCCTGGACAGACGCGGCCAGCGGCTGGCCCTGGCTGTCCAGCACGTCGTGCACGGCGGAGCGCTGAAGCTCCCTGGTAGCCCCATGGCCAGGCACCGGCGGCCTGCGCGCCAATCCTTCCCTGACGACCGAACCCATGAGCGACATACCTACCTTCGTCGGGGGCGCAGAGACGACCTGACGCCCGCGCCTGCTCAGATCTGCGGCAGAGCCTCACTCCCGCCAACCGTACGCAAGCGCTGTCACCGCGACGTCACCAGCAAACCGGCCGGCAACGCCCATTGACCGTGTTGAAGCCCGCTGCCCAGGCCTGATGCGGCCCTCGGCCATGCGTCAGCGGAACAGCCCGGTCTCGCGAGGCGCCGACGAGTGGGAGAACAGCTGCCAGATGGCCTCCGAGGGAGCGACACCGAGCTCGGCGGCCAGCAATTCCCGGCAGCGGCAGAACTGGCGCAGCGCCTCCGACCGATTACCCTCGGCCAGATGTGCCTTGATCAGCGCGGCATGCGCGGTCTCACGCAGCGGCTCCAGCCGTACGGCGGCCAGCGCGGCCTGGATCGCCTCCGCATGGCGGCCCTGCCGGCTGAGGCCGCCGGCCAGGTTCTCCAGTGCGTGCAACCGCAGCTGGCGAACGCTCTCCCGGTCATCTATCAGCCAGTCGTCGTACCAGTCGGGCAGCAGGTCCAGCGACAGATCGAGCCATGACGACCTGGCGATGACGTCCGCAGCACGGGCAGGGTCACCTGGGGCGGTGCCGCCACCCTCCAGCAGCGTCCGCACGTCAACCTCGACCCCGGCGGCGAGATGCAGGCGCATCCCGAGCGTCGATATGACCGTAACGCCGGCGTGGTTGGCGCGCCACAAGGCAGTCCGGAGAACGGCCATGGAGCGCTTGACCGAGTATTCCGTCCAGAGCACCCCGGCCATATAGGCTCGGCTGAGCGGCCGACCGCGCAGGGCGAGCAGCGCGACGAGCCGCTGCGCGCTGAGCGGCAGGACGACCTCTTCCGCGCCTTTCAGCAAACCAAATCCGCCGAGCAGGGTCAGCCTCATCGGCTGATTGCGCCCGGCTTCACCCGGTTCCGTACGGACCGCGTGAGAGAAGCCCCCCGCACCCGACGGCTGACCGGGCACACCATTGATGCCGGTCATAAGCAGGTCCTCTACGATGGCCCTCCACAGCCTGCCTAATTCGCATTTTCGGCTCAGCTCAGCGCCGAATCAAGCCCTCTATCCCGGTTATTTAGGCCCGCTGCGCCTCTTGCGCGTCACGGTGGTATCACCGCCTCCTCAGGATTTTGCGGTTCAAGGCTGGCGAGCCAGTCGCGTACCGCGTCGCACGCCTTGTTTACCGAGGTGCTCGTGAGTACTTGCTGCTCGGGCTGACCTGGCCGGACGGCCACAATGCGAATGCGGAGCCTGGGGCGGCCGACAAGCTCGAGCCACGCCCGCAAGATGAGAACCTCGGGCGGCTTACTATCCATCGTCCCACCATGGCGGTCGGCCGTCACGAGCGCGTTACCGGTGCCGCGGAGCCCGGAGGTTCCGACCGGGCAAGTCACCCAGCTCACACGCAGCAGACAATTTTGTATTCCGCTACTTCAGTCACAATAATCGCTGGAATCCCAGATACACCACGACCCGGGCGCGCCGGTGACAAAGCCGTTACGAGCCGGTGACACCCACATCCGAGAATCGCCCAATGGCGCATGGGCCCGCGCACGTTATGCCCAGCCGCTCGCGGCAGGTCAGAAGCCCGCTTCGTCCGGGGGCGGCGGGACTCCGAATTTACGGCAGAGGGGGACTTTGACGATCCGGGCTAACGGCACAGGCACGAACGCGACCGTTCGCTTCGGCGCCGACGGCACGGCCACCGGCGACACCCCCGCTATGCGCCTACGCGGCCGCCTGGCCGCGTAGTCAGTCGACTAATGCTCGTGCGAGGAGATAGGGCATGGTAACCCCGACTTATCCCGGCGTCTACATCGAAGAGCTGCCGAGTTCCGTCCACACCATCGTCGGGGTCCCGACATCGGTCGCCGCGTTCGTCGGGTACGCCAGCCGCGGGCCATGCGATTCGCCCGTGCAGGTCAATGGCTGGGCTGACTACCAGCGCCAGTTCGGCGGCCTCGATCCCGCCAGCCCGATGAGCTATGCGGCGTTCCTGTTCTTCCTGAACGGCGGTAACGCGGCCCAGATCGTACGGGCCGGGGCCGCCGACGGAAGCGCCGTCCCGGCCAAGATCGCCATCTCGGCGGATGTCATCCTGGTCGCCACATCGCCCGGCACCTGGGGCAACGCGCTGACGGTGACCGTCGACACGAGCCATTTGCTCAACCCGGACACGTTCAACCTCACCATTACCGATCCGAGAAGCAACACGACCGAGAGCTATCAGGGGTTGAGTCTCGGCGCAGGCCCGCTCGGAATCAGGACCGCCCTGGCCGCGTCGGCGCTGATGAACGTCGATCCCAGCAGCGGGCTTACCGCCGCGCCCGAGGCCGGCGCGTACGAGGCGCCGGCCGCTGCGGAGGCCGCATCCGGCGCAGGAGCCGCATCCGGCGCAGGAGCCGCATCCGGCGGAGGAGCCGCATCCGGCGGAGGAGCCGCATCCGGCGGAGGGACCGCATCGGGCGGAGGGACCGCATCCGGCGGAGGCGCCGCGTCGGCGCCGGAGACCGTGCCCGCTGGAGGCAGCCGCGGCGTCGACGTGGCCCTGAGCAAGCTGGCCGTGCCCGGCGACCAGAGCGCCAAGACAGGTATCTACGCGCTGGTCAAGGCCGACATCTTCAACATGCTCTGCCTGCCGACGGCCTCGGACAGCACTTATTCGGCCGCGACGCTCAGCGAGGCGGCCGCGTTCTGCGCCCAGCAGCGGGCCATGCTGATCGTCGACCCGCCGTCGGCGTGGTCGGAGGCGGCGCCGCCGCTGAGCTTCGAGACGGTGGTCAACTCGCCCAGTATCACCGGCTCCGACACGGCCAACGCGGCGGTCTACTACCCCAACCTGGAATTTCCTGATCCGGTCGGCAACACGACCATGCAACTGGGTCCGTGCGGTGCCGTGGCCGGCGTGTGGGCCAGTACGGATGACGCCCGCGGGGTCTGGAAGGCGCCAGCAGGCACGGCGGCCGCCATCGCCGGCATCAGCGACCTGGCGGTTCACATCGATGACGGGGAGAGCGGGGTGCTCAACCCGATTGCCGTCAACTGCCTGCGCAACCTCCCGCTGATCGGGCCGGTGTCGTGGGGGGCCAGGACGGTGGCGGGAGCCGACCAGCTGGCCTCACAGTGGAAATACATCCCGGTCCGCCGCACGGCGCTCTACATCGAGGAATCCATCAGGCGCGGCACCCAGTGGGCCGTGTTCGAGCCCAACGCCGAGCCATTGTGGTCTGCCATCCGGCTCAACGTCGGCGCGTTCATGAACGGGCTGTTCAAGCAGGGAGCGTTCGGCGCCACCACGCCGAGCCAGGCCTACCTGGTCCAGTGCGACGCCACCAATAACCCGCAGAGCAGCATCGACCAGGGCATCTTGAACATACTGGTCGGTTTCCTGCCGCTGTACCCCGCCGAGTTCGTGATCATCCAGATCGAGCAGCTGGTCGGCCAGCTGAGCTGAGGAGAGCGAGATGGCCCCGTTCCAAGGCAGCCGGATCGACCCGTACAAGAACTTCAAGTTCCGGGTGAAATTCGAAGGCAGCAGCGCTTACGTGGCGGGCGTGAGCAAGGTCAGCGCGCTCAAGCGCACCACCGAGGTGGTGAAGTTCCGGGATGGCGGCGACGAGAGCACGAGCCGGAAATCCCCGGGCCGCACCGAATACGATCCCATAACCCTCGAAAGGGGCGTGACGCACGACACCGACTTCGAGCAGTGGGCCAACAAGGTCTGGGACTACAACAACGCCCAGGCGAACAACGCCGATCAGGAGGTCTCGCTGGCCGACTTCCGCAAGAACATCATCATCGACATGTTCAACGAGGCCGGCCAGAAGGTCATTTCCTACCAGGTGTTCCGGTGCTGGGTATCGGAGTACCAGCCGCTGCCCGAATTGGACGCCAACGCCAACGCCGTGGCCATCCAGCAGATCAAGCTGGAGAACGAGGGCTGGGTGCGTGACCAGACCATCGTCCAGCCGACCGATCCGAGCTTCAACGACCCGAGCAGCTGACCGGCATGCGGGCAGTGAGCACCGCGGCGCTGATGACCGCATGGGAAGAGGGGATGGGCGAGCCCGCCGTGGACCAGGCTCCCGCCCTGCTCCGGTCGCTGCAGCTGGGCCAGGACGGCTGCGATCCCGCGGACATGCCAGTGGGCATGTGCGATCTGCTCCTGTTCGACCTGCGCAGCTTCCTGTTCGGGCCCGACTTCGACCTGGTGGCGACCTGCACGGCCTGCGGCGAGCTGGTCGAGGTCCTCATCCCCGCCTCGGCCGTCGTGCCCGCCCCGCCCACCGTGCCCGTGCGCCACGTCACGGTGGACTCTGACGGCCTGAGCATCCGGTGCCGCGTGCCCACCAACAGCGACCTGCGGGCGCTGGCGGCCATCGGCCCCGGCGCCGACGTCGCCGACCTGCTCGACCGCTGCGTCGAGGAGATCAAGGGGCCGCACGCCCCCGACACGGCGGCGGCCCTGCCGCTGCCGGTCGCCGAGCGCGTCGCCGACGCCCTGGCGGCCAGCGACCCGGGCGCCGACGTCAGCGCCGACGTCGCGTGCCCTTGCGGGGCGCAGTGGCCGGAGACCATCGACATCCGCTCGATCCTGTGGACGGAGCTGACCATGTGGGCCGAGCGGCGCATGGCCGAGGTGCACCAGCTCGCCTCCGCGTACGGCTGGGCCGAGCGGGACATCCTCGAGATGAGCCCGTACCGGCGCCGCTTCTACCTCGAATCGTGCTACGGATGACCGCCTACGTGGACCGCGTGCGGCGGCTCGGCGAAGGCCAGCCGTCGCTGCGCGTGCGGGCTCGCTCGCGGTTCGAGCCCGTGCCGCCCGAAGCCGAGCCGACATGGGAACGCTCCGCAGACGCCGCTCCCCCGCCGCCGCCGCGGGCCGAAGCCCCGGTACCCGGCGAGCACCGGCGCACCGGGGCCGGACCATGGGCGGCCGGGTCTGCCCGCCAGCGGCCCGTTCCGCCGGATCCGGCACCCGGCCTGCCGCGGCCTTCAGCGCCGGATCCGGCACCCGGCCTGCCGGAGCGGCCGGCTGGGCCGTCACCGGGCCGGCTGGCCAGCCGAGCCGCCCCCGGACCTCGGCCGCACCGGCACGGGAATCCCGGACATAGTCCAGCACGGCAGACGTGGCCGCCACGGCCGACGGCGAGCGTCCCGCGGAGCCAGAACGCCACGAGCCAGGGCCGCGGGGCCACGGCGGGCGATGCGGCCGCGCGCGAGAGCACCGGCCGGGTCCGTCCGCCGCAGCCGGGCCGGCGCCGCCGCTCGGCGGATGAGGCGGGAGACCAGCCCGCGGCAGCGCGGCCGGCCGAAGCGGAAACCAGCACCGCAGCGGCCCCGCAGCCGGACGACGCGGGAGACCAGCCCGCGGCAGCGCGGCCAGCCGAAGCGGAACCCGGCACCGCAGCGGTCCCGCAGCCGGACGACCCGGAGCGGCGGACCAGCGCCGACGCGCGGAGCCGGGCCACATACCCGAGCCCGCGGTCAGCCCGGGCCGCGACGGGTGAGCAGGATTCCCGGCCCTCCTTCGCGGCCGCGTTCCCGGCGCGGCCGCCGGAGCTCTCCGGCGACGGGACGGCGCCCCAGGTCCGCACCGGAAGTCCCGGACTGGCCGGATTGATGCCGGGCAGCGGCCAGGCTGACCAAGTAACGGTCACCATTGGACGGGTCGACGTCCGGGTCGGACCGCCCGGGCCTGCCAGGCCGGACCTCCGCCCGACCGCTCAGGGGAGCCGCCGGGCCACGCGACCGCGGCCACGCCGACTCGAGGATTACCTGCGGGCCAGGGCGGCGGGGAGGGTCGGTTGAGCACGAACCGGGCCATCGCGGCGGTCACCGCCACGCTACGGAACATGCTGTTCCAGGCGCTGTCGGGCGACGCCACCCTGTCCGGCACCATCGTCACCACGAAGGCGCCTGACCAGGCGCGCCAGAGCGGGGTCACGGGCAACCAGCTCAACCTCTTCCTCTACCGGACCTCCATCGACGCGGCCTGGCGTAACCAGGATCTGCCGCCCGCCCGCCCCGGCGAGCTCAGCCAGCCCCCGCTGCCGCTCGTGCTGTCCTACCTGATGACCGCTTACGGCGAGGACGACGACGAGGTCCTGGCCCACCAGTTGCTCGGCGTCGGCATGCAGGTGCTCAACGACCAGCCCGTGCTTTCCGCCACCGCCATCACGCAGGCACTGAGCGGAACGGGCCTGGAGTCTCAGCCCGACCGGGTCCGGATCACCCCGCATCCCATACCGATGGACGAGATATCCCGGCTGTGGAGCACGTTCAGCACCGGGTACCGCATCTCGGTGAGTTACGACGCCGCAGTGGTCCTGATCGATAACTCCCAGCCGGTCACCGCGCCCCTGCCGGTTCTGGGCCGGTCCGCCGGCGACCGCGGGCCGTTCGCAGCCCCCGGGACGGCGCCATTCCTCCAGGCGGCCCTGCCCCCCGGAGGGCTGCCCGGCGCCCGCCCCGGCGACACCATCACGCTGACCGGCCGGGGCCTGGCCGGGGTAACCCAGGTTCAGGTTTCCGGTCATGCTCTCGGCGAACCGCAACTGCTGGCCGCGACCGCGGCCGCGGACCAGGCCGTCACCGTCCAGCTGCCGGCCGACCCGCCGTTGCCGGCTGGCATCGCGGCCGTCAGCACCCGGCTGACGGCCGCCGACGGGAGCACGCTGGCGAGCAACTCTGTTCCGCTGGCGCTCGTACCGGTGCTCACCAACACGGCGCCCCTCTCCGCGACGCTCACCGACGGCGCGGCGACCGTCCTTGTCACCTGCTCACCGCCGGTCCTGGCCACCCAGACGGTCCAGCTGGTCCTGAACGAGCAGCTGGTCACCGGACCGCCGGCGACCGGCACCGAGTCGCGCTCGTCGCTGTCCTTCGCCCTGCAGGGGTTCACCGCCGGCTCCTACGTCGTGCGGCTGCGCGTGGACGGCCAGGACAGCATCCCGGTGGTGCCCGGCCTGACCAGCTACGACCCGAACCAGAGCCTGGTGCTGTCATGACGGCAGAGGCGGAGTGGGAAGAGCGGAACAACGCCTACCTGGCCGCCGGCCTCGCCTGGCTCCGCGGCCGCCTGGCCGGCGGCGGGGCGGGTGAGCCGGGCGGGCCGGAGCAGGCGCTCTGGCCGGACGGCGACCGGGGCGGGTCCGAGGCCGCGGAGCCAGAACCCGGCCCGGCCCTCGAACTGCTCGGCGACCAGCTCGGCATGTCGCGCTTCGAACGGTCCGTTCTGCTACTGTGCGCGGCCGCCGAGTTCGATCCGGGCATCGCCGCCGCCTGGGCGGGCAGCGGCGCCGGGCGGGCCGCGGGACGGCCGACCTTCGGCCTGGCGCTCAGCATCCTGCCCGACCCCGCGTGGGACGCCCTGTCCCCGTACCGGCCGCTCCGGTACTGGCGGCTGGTCGAGGTATACCAGGAGGCCGCACAGCCGCTGGTGGCCAGCGCGCTGCGAGCCGACGAGCGGATCGTCAACTACATCAAGGGGCTCAACCAGCTCGACAGCCGCCTGGCTCACATGCTCCGCCCGGCCGGGGACTTGCTCGGGCCGCTGACGCCCAGCCAGCAGGCCGCCATCCTGGACGGCCTCCTGGCCTGGGCCGATCCGCACCCGGCGGCCAGCCTGCCGCTCGTCGAGATCCTCGGGCCCGATCCGGTCGTCCGCCAGGGGCTGGCGTGGGCCATGGCCGCCCGGAGGGGCCTGCTGCTCTACGAGCTGGCCACGGACCGGCTGCCGCGGCACGGACCGGATCTGGCCGACCTCATCCGGCTGTGGCAGCGAGAGACAATACTGCTGCCGCTCGCTCTGTACGTCGACATCGGCGAAGCGCGGGCTGATGAGGCCACGTCCCTGCCCGACATCCTGCGGGACCTGACCGGCGCGGTCCTCGTCGGCTGCCGCGAACCGCTGCTGGTGCCGGGTCGTACCTACTGCCTGGTCGACGGCCAGCGGCCCGACCAGGCCGAACAGGAGGAACTGTGGGCTGAGGAGCTGGCCGGCCTCATCGAGCCGGCCGAAGAGCTGACCGCCGTGAGCGGGCGGCTGTCCGCCGAATTCGACCTCAACCAGGCCACCATCCGGCAGGTCAGCCGGCACGCCCGGCGGCGCGGCGGCGACACCGGCGCGCTGCGGAAGGCCTGCCAGGCGCACACCCGGCCGCGGCTCGAATCCCTGGCCAAGCGGCAGGAAGCCACGGCCACGTGGGATGACCTGATCCTGCCCGACAGCGAGGCCACCTTGCTGCGGCACCTCGTCGACCAGGTCCGGGGCCGGGTCACGGTGCTGCGGCACTGGGGGTTCGCCGAGAACATCACCAGGGGAAGCGGCATCACCGCGCTGTTCGCCGGCCAGTCAGGCACGGGCAAGTCGCTCGCCGCCGAGGTCATCGCCGGCGAGCTCGGGCTGACGCTGTACCGGGTTGACCTGTCCGGCGTGGTGAGCAAGTACATCGGCGAGACCGAGCGCAACCTGCGCCGGGTCTTCGACGCCGCGGACGAGGGCGGCTGCATGCTGCTCTTCGACGAGGCCGACGCGCTGTTCGGGCAGCGCAGCGAGGTCAAGGACAGCCATGACCGGTACGCCAACATCGAGGTCAACTACCTGTTGCAGCGTATGGAGGACTACCGGGGCGTAGCCATCCTGACCACGAACCGGCGGCAGGCTCTCGACCAGGCCTTCTTGCGCCGGCTTCGGTTTGTCGTCCATTTCCCGTTCCCCCCGCCGCACGAACGCGCGCTGCTCTGGCAGCGCGCGTTCCCGGCCCGCACGCCGGTCGGCGATCTCGATCTCGGCCAGCTGACCAAGCTGGCCGCGACCGGCGGGATGATCCGCAACATCGCGCTCAACGCGGCGTTCTGCGCGGCCGGGCGGCAGACTCCGGTCACCACCGAGCTGGTCTTGGAGATGGCGCGGACCGAATTCCGCAAGCTCCGGCTTCCGGTCCGCGACGCCGACTTCCTAGTGCCGGGGAAGGGAACACCATGAACATCAGCGTGCACATTGACCAGGTAACGGTGGAGGGCGCGGCGCTGACCCGCCGGGAACGCGAGCAGCTCGCCGTCACGCTTGAGCAGGAGCTCACCCGGCTGCTGCGCCAGCGCGCGGCCGGCCGCCGCGGTCCGCGCCCGGCGGCGATCCAGCCCGCCGGGGACGCTCGGGCGGGCTTCGCGCTCGGCCACCGCATCGCCCGGGAGCTGCTGGCGGCGCTGCCCGCAGGCACGTTCGGCCCGCCGGTCCCGGTCTCGGCGAGGGCCACGCGGTGAGCTCCCCCGTGGGACCCAGGCTGGTACGCGGCGGCCTCGTCCAGCTCGACCCGGCCAGCGGCGCCATCGTCGATGTCATCGTGTTCCAGTACAACCCGGATACCGTGACCCGGACGCTGCAGCCCCGGGGGATGACCGCCGAACCCGGCGACCGCCTCGAGGTACTCAGGCTCGCCGGCCCGGCCCACGAGACGATCACGCTGGAGGCCGAGCTCGACGCGACCCAGCAGCTCGGCCAGCCCGGCGACCCGGCCAGCGCGGCGGTCGTGGAGAACGGCCTGCTGCCCGCGCTGGCCTCGCTCGAGGCGCTCATCACGCCGTCCGCCGATCAGCTGCTGGCCACCGACGCCCTGTTCGACCAGGGCACACTCGAGATCGCCCCGGTCCAGGCCCCGCTGGCCGTGCTGGTCTGGGGCAGCAAGCGGGTGGTCCCGGTCCTGGTCGGCAGCCTGTCGATCACCGAGGAGGCGTTCGACCCGCAGCTCCGGCCGATCCGCGCCAAGGTCAGCCTGGAACTCAAGGTGCTGACCACTCTCGACCTGCCCAGCACCCACCCGGGCTTCACGCTCTACGTCGGGTACCGCCGGACAACCGAGGCGCTGGCCGCCCTGGTGGCGGGCACTGACGTCAGCCCGCTGGGTCTTGAGCGGATGCCATGACCCGCGAGGGAGGAGCGTGAGATGAGCTCGCCCAGCCGTTACGCCGCCGTCGGCACCGCCACCTGGACCGCGCCGGACGGCAGTCAGGTGCCTTACCTGCTGCGCCGGTTCCTGCCCCGGATAGGCCAGCTCGCGACGCTGCGGACCTACCAGGTACGGCCGGGTGACCGGGTGGACATGATCGCCTACGCGCAGCTTGGCGACCCCGAGCTGTCCTGGCTGCTGGCCGACGCTAACCCGGTCAGCCGGCCGAGCGACCTCAACCAGCCCGGCCTGACTATCGCCATTCCGCTGCCCGCGGGCGTGCCCAGTGCCCAGTGACCTCACGCTCAGCCTGCTGATGGGGCCGGTCAAGCCGGAGCCGGTGGCGCGGCCGGTCATCGAGTCGCTGGTCTCGGCGTCGGTGAACATCAGCGCGACCGGCACCAGCGGCTTCGACCTGACGTTCGCGGTCAGCAAGGGGTCGCCGCTGCTCACCGACCTGCTGCCGTCGGGGTACTTCGACCCGCCGGCCAGGGTCATCCTGGTGGCCACCCTGGCGGGCACGGTCCACGTCCTGATGGACGGCGTCATCACGCTCCAGGAGATGGTGCCCGCCGACGAGCCAGGCCAGTCGGTCCTTTCGGTCAAGGGCGAGGACCTGACCCGGATGCTCGACCTGGTGGACCTGAGCGGCTTCCCCTACCCGTGCATGCCCGCCCCGGCCCGGGTGGCCCTCGCTGTCGCGAAGTACATCCCGCTGTACGGGATCGTCCCGGTCGTGATGCCCAGCGTCCTGATGGACGTGCCCAACCCGGTGGAGGAGATCCCCCTCCAGGAGGGCACCGATCTCGACTACATCCAGGCCCTGGCGGCCGAAGCCGGCTACGTCTTCTTCATCCAGCCGGGGCCGCTGCCCGGCATGAACCTGGCCTACTGGGGACCGATGCTGCGCACGTCCATCCCCTTCCTGCCCACGCCGCCGCCGATCGCCATCGACTGGGACGGGGCGAGCAACGTCGAGTCGCTGCAGTTCTCCTTCGACGGGTTCGCCAAGACCCAGTGGGTGGTCTGGATCCTGGCAGATGGCGTCACCGTCCCCGTCCCGGTGCCTGACACCAACCCGATCAGCCCGCCGCTCGGCCAGAAGGAACCGCTGCCGCTGCAGATCAAGCCCATGTCCGGGCTGGCCAAGTACACCCCGGTCCAGGCGGCGGGCCTGGCCCTGGCCCGGGCGGCCGCCACCGCCAACGTCATCTCCGGCAGCGGCAGCCTCGACGTCATGCGCTACGGGGCGATCCTGCCGGCGCGCACCCTCGTCGAGGTACGCGGGGCCGGCGTCACCTACGACGGCCAGTACTTCGTCGAAAGCACCAGCCACACAATCAAGCGCGGTTCCTACAAGCAGGGGTTCACGCTCAGCCGTAACAGGCTGATCGCGAGCGGGACCAGCCCGCTGTCCACGGTCGTGCAGCAACTGGGCGGGTTCGCCGCGGCGGCGACGGCGGCGCCGCCGGGCCTGCCGGGCGGGGTGGGCATCACCGTCAGCCCGCCGGGCCCGTCGCTGCCCGCCCCGGTGCTCCCGGCCGCCGGGAACACCGGCCGGATCGCCGCCCTGCCCGCCTCACCGTGACCACCGGAGGACGACACCATGATCCCTGATCCCGCCGAGTCCGGCTACCAGTCGGCCCTCCTCCCCTACCAGGACCCGGTGTCCCAGGACCCCCGGCCCGAGGTGCGCAGGCGCTTCTTCGGCAAGTACCGCGGAACGGTGGTGGAGAACGTCGATCCGCTCGGGCAAGCCCGGCTCATGGTGCTGGTGCCCGACGTCCTGGGGAACATGCTCAGCACGTGGGCGCTGCCCTGCGTGCCGATGGCCGGGCCGGGAATGGGCACGGTCTTCGTGCCGCCGGTGCGCGCGAGCGTCTGGGTCGAGTTCGAGCAAGGCGATCCGCAGCAGCCGATCTGGGTCGGGTGCTTCTGGACCACCGAATTCACCCTCGGCCAGCTGGGCCAGAGCGCCTCGGCGACTCCGATCCCCGCCATCACGCTGGCGACCGAGAGCGCCGGCATCGGGATTTCGGACACCCCGGATCTGTCCCCCGGCGCCAACGTGACCATATACGCGGACGGAGGCGACGTATCCATCAGCTTCAATCCGGCCGGCATCACCATCACCGCGCCGCGGATCTCGATCGAGACAGGCCAACTCACCGTCAACGGCGAGGAGTTCGTGGTGGGCTGACATGGATATCGCGTTCCCGTACCAGCTCAGCCCGCAGGGCACCACGGCGACCGCGGCGTCGGCCGACGACCATATCGCGCAGATGCTCGAACAGCTGCTTTTCACCCGGCCAGGAGAGCGGGTGAACCGCCCGACCTTCGGGTGCGGGCTGCTCGACCTGGTCTTCAGCCCGGGATCGCCGGAGGTGGCCGCCGCGCTCTCGATCACCGTGTCGGCGGCGGTCCAGCAAGAGCTCAGTGACGTGGTGAAGATTCAGTCCGTCGACGTCACCTGGGCCGCGGGCACGCTGCAGGTCGTGCTGAGCTACCTGGTGCTGGCCACCGGGGCGGCGGCCACCCAGACGTTCTCGGTACCGGCCGGGTGAGCGGCATGACGAGCGGCCGGACCCGGTGGGGCGATCTGATCGTCGGCGGCGGAGCGCGCCGTGAGGAGATCCGGCGCCGACACGGCAACGGCCTCGACACGATCGAGGTGGACCGCGGCGGGAACCGGCTGATCCTGACGTTCCTTGAGCACGCGCCCCGGAACGTGAACCCGGCCAACATCCGCATCGAGGGCCCGCGCGGCGCCGCCGCGGTGAGCGCGACGAGCGTCCGGCGCGGCACCGAGAACGATCCGCGCCTGGAAGACCGGCTGCTGGTCACGCTCACCGGGCCCGGCGGGCCCGGGATCTACACGCTCCGGCTGGTCGAGCGCGCGGCGGGCGGGCTCCCCCGCTGGGCCCCGTTGCAGGGCCTCGACCCGCGCTTCGCCCAGGCTGGATTCACCTTCGACCTGGACGTGCCGGTCCGGGGGCCCGGTGCCGGTCCGGCCGCCGCGGCCGGCGCCGGTCCCGCGCAGGCCTCCTACCTCGCCCGCGACTACGAGGGCCTGCGGCAGCTCATCCTGGACCGGATGGCGCAGACCATGCCGGCCTGGACCGAGACCCATGCCGCCGACATCGGGATCACCCTGGTCGAGATGCTCGCCTACGTCGGCGACGACCTGAGCTACTACCAGGACGCCGTCGCCACCGAGGCGTACCTGGCCACGGCGCGGCAGCGCATCTCGGTGCGACGGCACGCCCGGCTGGTGGACTACCTGCTCGGCGAGGGCTGCCAGGCGCGCGCCTGGGTGTGCCTGACCGTGAGCGACACGGCCCGGCTGCCGCTGCGCGACCTCGCGTTCGCCGCGGTGCCCGGCCTACCGGCCGGGGCCGCGCCGGTGCTGCCCGGCAGCGACCCCGGATCGCTCGCGCCGGGCGGCCTGCGCGTGTACACCCCGGTCCGCGCCTGGCACGGCGCGCCGCCGGCGGCCGGCGCCGGGCCGGCCGGCCATGGCCCGGCCGGGCCCGGCCCGCAGGTCGCGGTCAGCCCCGCGCACAACGAGGTGGCACTGTGGTCATGGGGCGAGCGGGACAGCTGGCTGCGGGCCGGGGCGACGACGGCGGTGCTGGCCGACGAGTGGACCGACGAGACCGACCACGGCGAGTCCGGGCCCAGGGTGCTGAGCCTGCAGCCCGGGGACGTGGTGGTCCTCGAGGCGATCACCGGCCGGGGCGGGACCGGGTCGCCGGACCCGGTGCAGCGTCACCTGGTCCGCCTCACCGCCGTGCACCGGTCGGTCGACCGCCTGTACGACCAGCCCCTGCTCGAGGTCACCTGGTCAGAGGCCGAGGCCCTGCCGTTCGAGCTCCAGGTCAGCGCCGCGGTCCCGGACGGCGGGAGCGTGGCGTGCGCCGTGGCGCGCGGCAACACCGTCCTGGTCGGGGACGGAGCCGCGGTATCGGAGGTGCTGCCCGCCGGGACCGCCGTGCTGAGCCGGCCTCAGCTCGGCTGGGCCTGCCCCTACCCGGAGCCCGCCGCCGTGGCCCGGCACCAGGCGCGGCTGCTGCGTCGGCTGCCGGACGCCTGGCGCGAGCAGGTGGAAGAGTGGCGGCGCGCGGCCGAGCACGGCGAGGTTCTCGGCGAGCAGCGCCGCGCCCAGCTCCGGCGGCTGCTCGGCGAGGGCGTGCTGGTCGAGTTCGGCCTGGCCGGAGGCGGTCCTGAGGCGGCCGAACGGGAGGCCGAGGGCCTGCGCCGGCTGCTCGCGGACGCCGAGCGGCTGCTCGCTCCCCGGGTCCGCCGGCTGGCCGTGCTGGCCGCCCTGGCCCGGGCGAGCGGGCCGCTCGAGCCGGTGCTGCTCAGGGAAGTGGCCGACGACTGGGGCGACGACCTGGCCCGGCCGCTCAGCCTGCACGAGCCCGCCACCTGGGGGCCGAGCGCCGAGGCGACCAGTCAGGATCCCCGCCGGAGCCGGCCGCTGCTGCAACTGGCCCCGGTCGACGCCTCGGCGGGCGGCCCGTGGACAACCGTACGCGAGGTGGTCGGGAGCATGCCGGGATCGCGGCAGGTCATGGTGGAGGTCGACGACGACGGGCGGGCCCGCCTGCGGTTCAGCCCGGGCGATCAGCCGGCCGGCCCGGTTACCGCGAGCTACCAGGTGGGTCAGGGGTCGGCGGGCAACCTGCCCGCCGGGGCGATCAACGCGATCATCGCCCTGACGCCGGCGGCCGCCTCCGCCGCGCCGGTGGTGCAGGGCGTGCGAAACCCGCTGCCCGCGACCGGCGGCACCGACCCGGAGAGCGTCGGCGCCGCCAAGGCGGCCGTGCCCGGCGCCTTCCTGGTCGGCCAGCCGCGTGCCCTGGTCGCCGCCGATTACACCGCGCTCGCGGAGCAGGTCACCGGGGTGCGCCGGGCGGCCACCGTGCTGCGCTGGACCGGGCGGCGGTACCTGGCGGACGTGACCGTCCAGCCGGACGCGGGTGAGGACCCTAGCCAGGAGCTGCTGGCCGCCGTGCACGAGGCGCTGTGGCCGGCCCGGCGCGTCGGCCAGGACCTGTGGGTGCGGCCGCCACGCTACCGGCCGCTCGTGATCGGCCTCAACGTCGACGTCGGAGCCGACGTGGTGCGCGCCCACGTGCTCGCGGCCCTGGCCGCGCTGCTCAGCAGCGGACGCCAGGCCGACGGCACGCCGGGCCTGTTCAGCCCGGAACGGCTGGGCTTCGGCCAGCCCGTGTACGCCAGCCCGATCGTCGCCGCCGTCCAGGACCTGCCCGGCGTCGAGGCGGTCGTGCTCACCCGCTTCGGCTTCCTGGCGCCCCCCGGCAGGCCGGCTCCGCCCCGGATGCCCGAGCGGCTGCGGCTGCGGGACCAGGAGATCGCCCGCCTGGACAACGACCCGCTCGCGCCCGAGCACGGCTATGCCACCGTCAACCTGAGGGGAGGCCGATGAGCGACCTCGTACCCGTCACCCCGTCCCTGGGCCAGCCCGCGCTGCCCTACCGCCCCGGTGACCGCAGCCAGTTCCTCGCCCAGCTGCTGGCCGGCCTGGCCTCGGCCGAGCTCGCGGACGGCCAGCCGTTCGGCCTGCGCACGCTGGCCCTCAGCGATCCCACCGTGGCCCTGCTCGACGCGTGGGCCACGGTGGCCGACGTCATCGCCTTCTACCAGGAGCGCATCGCCAACGAAGGCTTCCTGCGGACCGCGACCCAGCCGGGCTCGCTGCTCGCCATCGCGCAGCTGACCGGCTACCGCCCGCGGCCGGGCCTGGCCGCCTCGGTCTGGCTGGCCTACCGCCTCCAGCCGGACCCCGCCGACATCGCGGTGGTCCTCCCCGCGGGCCTGCTGGCCCAGTCGGTGCCGGGAACGGGCGAGCTGCCGCAGACCTTCGAGACCACGACGGAACTCGTGGCCAGGCCGAGCTGGAACACCCTCCCGGTGCGGACCACCGGCCCGGTCACCCTGCCCACGGAAGGCGCCGCGGACCTCACCACCCTGGCCTTCCAGGGTGTGACGACCGGCCTGGCCGCTAACACGGTGATCCTGCTTGGCCTCGGCGGCGGCACGCCGCCCGCGCCGGTCGTGGTGCAGTTGGTCAGCGTGGACATGGCCCGGCAGGTTACCTCGGTGACGCTGCAAGGACCGCCGCCCGCCGCGCCGACCGCGCCGCCCGCCCCGGCCGCCGCCCCGGCCACCTCGCCCGTCCCGGCCGCCGCCCCGCCCACCTCAGCCGTCCCGGCCGTCCCGCCCGACGCGGCGGCACCGTACCCCGCGAGCGAGGCCCCGCCCGTCACCAGCGCCCTGGACGCCCTCCTGCCGGCCCTGCGCAGGCAGCCTGCCCCGCCGCCCTCGTCCGCCGCGGCGCTCAACCGCAGCCCGGGCGACGTGTTCGCGCCGGATTCCGACGCGCTGCCCCGGCTGGTGGCCGCGCTCGACCCGGCGCTCTCCGCCACGTTGTACAAGGCCCTCGGCAGGACGGCGATCGGCCTGCCGCAAGTAACCTCGGCACAGGCCCTGCGGGCCCAGGCCATGCCCTTCGGTGTCCGCATGCCACCCCGCCCGGTCTTTAACAATAGGGGCCAGCAGGTCGGCAGCGAAGAGTGGCCGATCGGCGATGTCCAAACCCTCGGCGTCCAGCTGACCTGGGACAACGGTGTCATGCCTACCACCGCTCAGGTGTCGGTTACCGGACCGGCCGGCGCCTTCGGCCAGGCCGCCATCACGCTGGAGACGCTGTCCGTGCCCAATACCGTCGGCAGTACCGGCAGCGTCACGGTGTCCCATACCACCGCCGGGGCGACGGTTCCCGCCGGAGCGGGGCTCACCCCGGTCACCTTCAGCTTCACGGCGACCCAGCCGGGGCTGCGTGACATGACCCTGGTCGTGGCGGCCGCCAGCGGAGCGATCACCCTGACCTTCGACGACGGCAGCGAGGTGGTCTGGGTGCCTGGCTCGCCCGTGAACCGCTTCAGCGCGGGCAACCAGGTCGTCACCGTCGTGGGGCCGGACCCCGGCAATCTCCTCAGCATCTCGGTCGCCGAGGCGCTGCCGGTAGCCAATCCCACCGTGCTGGATCTCGACACGACCTACCCCGGCATCGTCCCGTTCAGCTGGGTGGTCATCGAGTCCGCGAGCCCGGCCCGGGGCCAGGTTTCCTACCCGCTCGTCGCCCAGGTGACGAACGTCTCGACGGTGGCCGCGTCCCGGTACGGGATGAGCGGGACGGTGACCGAGCTGACCCTTAGCCAGAACTGGGTCGATCCGGGCACACGCTGGCTGTCGGCGATCCGCCCGCTGAGCGTCCGCGCCCAGGCCGCCGATCTCACCCTGCTCCCGGTGGCGCTGCCCGGCCCGCTCAGCGGCAGCGCCATCGAGCTCGACGGGCTCTACCCGGGCATCGAGGCCGGGCACCTGATCCTGGTGACCGGAACGCGAACCGACCTGCCCGGCGGCGCCAGCATCCCGGCCGACGAGGCCGCCATGGTCGCGGGCGTCACCCAGCAGACCGATCCCGTCGCCGACACGCCGCACACCATCCTGCAGCTGGCCGCCGCGCTGACTTATAGCTACGACCTCGCCTCGGTCCAGGTCTACGGGAACGTGGTGCCCGCCCATCAGGGGACGACCGTGACCGAGCCGCTGGCCGGGGCGGCTCCCGGCGACCCCCATCCGACCTTCACCCTGTCCCAGGCACCGGTCCTCGCCGATCCCAGCTCCACGGCCGCCGGGTGGGTCTCCTCGCTCACGCTCACGGTCGGAGGGCGCACCTGGACTCCGGTGACCCGCCTCGACGCGGACACGCCAGCCGAGAGCTACCTGACCGGCATCGACAGCCAGGGCCGGACCACGATCGAGCTGAGCGGCCCGCTGCCGACCGGGACCAGCAGCGTGGTGGCCACCTACCGGGCGGGGCAGGGCAGCGCCGGCAACGTGCGCGCCCACCAGGTCACCCAGCTCCTCAGCCGCCCGCTGGCGGTGGCCGGGGTGGACAACCCGCTGCCGGGCTCGGGCGGCTCCGACGGGGACGGTCCCGGCGACCTGCGGGCCGGCGCGTCCGTCGGCCTCGCCTGCCTGGGCCGCCTGGTCTCGGTGGACGACGCCGCCGACCTGGTCCGGTCCTGGGCCGGGGTGGGGAAGGCCACGGCGGTGGCCGGCACCGACGGCCGCGGCGAGGTGGTCGTCGTGACCGTGGCCGGCGTCGATCCCGTCGCCCTCGACCCGGCCGGCGCCCTGTGCACCGACCTGGCCGGCGCGCTGGCCGTGGCCGGCCATCCGGACGCGCCCGTCCTGGTCGTGCCGGCCACGCTCTACCTCATCGTGCTGGCGGCCCGGGTCCGCCGCGACCCCGCCTACGCCTGGCCCGACGTCTCGGCCGCGCTGCAGAGCGCGCTGTTCGCCGCATTCGGCTACCCGCGCCGCCAGCTCGGCGAGGACGTCATCCTCAGCGACATCACCGCGATCGCGCACTCCGTCGCCGGCGTCTTGTCCTTCACCGTCACGGCCATCACGCTGATCCCGTCGACCGCGACGGCCAGCGAGATCCAGGCCAAGACGGGCAACCTCCCGCCGCCGCCGGCCGACGGCCGCCTCCCGCTGCCGGCCGTGGCGCAGGCCGGGAGCGAGCCGCCAGCGGCCGCGGTCGCCTTCCTGTCCGACGCCATGCCCGATACCCTCGTCCTGCAGCAGGAGATGACCTGATGGCCGACGACCGGCTCTACGCCCTCCTGCCCGCCTTCGACCAGCTCCGCGACACCCAGGTGGGCGGCCCGCTGCGCGCCCTGCTCGGAGTGATCGGCGACCAGATCGCGGTGCTCGAGGCGGACATTGCCCGGATGTACGACGACTGGTTCATCGAGACGTGCCAGGACTGGCTCATCCCCTACTTCGCCGACCTGGTGGAGGTCTCCCTCGGCCCGGCCATCACGGTCTCGGCCACCGGCGCCCTCGACCCCGTGGACGCCGTCACCCGGCGCAGCCTGGTCGCCAACGCTATCCGCGACCGACGCGCCAAAGGCACCTTGGCGGCCATCGAGCGGTATGCCGCGGACACGGCCGGCTGGCCGTGCCGGGCGGTCGAATACGCCTGGAGGGTGGCAGGAACCCAATCCGTTCGGTGGCCTGAATTCCGCCTGGCCGGCACGATGCCGATCGGGGATGCGAGTGCCCTGGCGGACTTCGGCACCCCGTTCTCGACCGCCACCGAGACCGCGGATGTCCGGCGAATCTGCTCGCACCGCACCCGAGGCACCCACAACCTGCCGTCCATCGGCCTGACCGCCTGGCGGCTCGTCGCGGACGGCGCCGAACGCGCGCCGGCGGAGTGCCTGAACGACGAGAACCATTTCACCTTCGACGCCCTGGGACGCGATACGCAGCTGTGCGTCGATCCCGTGCCGCGGGCGGCCGGCCAGCCGCCGGCCGGGAACCTCGACGTCCCCGCCCCCATCACCCGGCTAGCCCTGGAACGCCGGCTTGAGGACTACTACGGCGAAGCGCGGAGCTTGTGCGTCTACCGCGGCCGCGAGGCCGTCGACCGGGCGGACATCGTCGTGACCGACCTGACGCACTGGCGGTACGACCTCGACCCGCGCCAGGTCGGCGTGGACCCGGTGCTCGGGCGGATCGCCTTCCCGGTCCGGGACGTCCCCGAGGACGGCGTCCACGTCAGCTACCGGCGGCTCACCGTCGGCGGGCTCGGCGGAGGCCAGTACCATCGCTCGCTGTCCCCCGCCGCCACCGCGCACTACCTGGTGCGCTCGGTCGGCGAGGGAGCCTACCACGGCGTCGGTGAGGCCTTCGCGGCCTGGCGCACGGACCGGGCCAGCGGCCAGGCGGGCGCCCAGGCCACCATCGAGATCGCCGACGACGGGGTCTACTCCGAGCGCCTGCACTTCGAACTGCGGCCCGGCGAGACCCTGGAGATCCGGTCCTCCGACGGCCACCGGCCGGTGCTGATCCCCAAGGTGGAGGACACCGACCGCCCCGAGCCCCTGCGCGTCACCGGGCTGCGGGACGAGACCGCATCGCCCGGACGGCGCGCCCGGCCCCGTCGTGGGCCGGGCGGCGTCCGCCGCCCGGCGGCGGCGGCGGAACCACCGGACAGCACGGCCGCCGCCGATGCCGCGCCCGACGCCTCATCCGGCCCGGAGAGCCCTCCGGCCCGGGCCCCGGCCGGGCCGCCTGACGTCACCTTCGACGGGATCTGGGTCGCCCGGCATCCCGTCCTGCTCGCCGGGCATCTCGGCACCGTCACGTTCCGGCACTGCACCCTGGTCCCCGCGGCCGCGAGCCGCCGGGCGAACGCCCCGGTCAGCATGCTGATCGAGGCGATGCCGTGCGCGGTCAGCATCGAGTTCTCTGTGACCGGCCGGATCCAGGCGGTCAGCCCGGAGACCGGCTTCGACCCTGTCCCGCTATCGGTGACCGACTCCATCCTCGACGCGGGCACCGGCGACGGGACCGCCGTCGAGGGAGCCGAGGGCCGGCCCGCCTGGGTGAACCTGTCGCTGAGCCGCGTCACCGTCCTGGGCGGCCTCGACATCCGCGAGGTCGGCGAGGTATCCGACAGCATCGTCACCGGGCGGATGGACAGCGCCCGCCGCCAGGTCGGGCGGGTGCGGTTCTGCTCCCTGCCCGAGGACTCCAGGACGCCGCGCCGCTCCTCATGCCAGCCCGACGGCGTGCTCGCCGAGGTCGACGACGCGGTGGCCCGCGGCCTCATCCCGGCGGCCGAACGCGACGAGATGCGCCGCCGTGAGACCGCCAGGGTCACGCCGCGTTTCGACAGCGTGCGGTTCGGCGCGCCCGCCTACGGCCGCCTGGCCGGCACCGCCGCAGCCGAGCTGACCCGGGGAGCCCGCGACGAAGGCGAACTCGGCAGCTATCACGAGTGGTGGCTCGCCTACCGGGCGGCGCAGCTGCGGGCCGGCCTGGACGCCTACGCGCCGGTGGGGATGGACATCGACGCGGTCTTCGCTACCTAGGAGAGATGATGTACGGAGACTTTTCCCGGATGACCTTCTCGCCCGCCAAGAACTTCAGCGCAGTATGGTCGCAGCAGGGCCGGGTGCAGCTCGACGCGGACGCCAACGAGCAGACGGCCATCCTCCTGCACTGGCTGCGGACCCTGGCCATCGACTTCATCGGCCCGTTCGGCGGGCACGTCACCCGGGCCGGTTTCGGCGTCCAGTTCGCGGGGGGTGACCTGACCTTCAGCCCGGGGCACTATTACGTGTACGGCTTGCGCTGCGGCCTGCCCCAGCCGGAAGGCACCGGCGCTCCCCCGGTGACGTACGGCAGCCTGGTGCCCGGCGCCGGCCCGCTGCCGGCTCCTCCGTTCGTGGTCCAGCTGTTCGTCTGGGAACGTTCGGTCAGTGCGGTGGCCGATCCTGAGCTGCTCGAGCCGGCCCTCGGCCCCAATACCCCGGACACCACCGTGCGCTCCCAGGTGGCCTGGATCCCCCAGCTCAGCACGGTCCTTCCGAGCCCGGCTCCGGGCGGGACGCCCGTCAAGGACGTGAGCGCGGCCGACCTTACCCCGGAGTACGTGTCCACTTCCTACGAAGAGTTCAACTCCGGCCAGCTCCCGCGTCCGCTGCTGGCCGCGCGCGCCGAGCCGGACACCGAGACCAGCGAGTCGACGATCGTCCCGGCCACGTCGGGCTATCTGGGCGTGGAGAACCAGCTGTACCGGGTCGAAGTGCACGCCGGCGGGACGGCGGGCGGCAGCCCGGCGCCGACCTTCAAGTGGTCGCGGGACAATGGTTCGGCCGAATTCCGTATCACGGCCATCGGCGAAAGTCAGACGCAGCCATCCGATCAGGTGACAACAACCGTGACCCTCGCATCGCTGGGCCGCGATGAGCGCAGCCTGGAAACCGGGGACTGGGTCGAGCTGATCGACGACACCTGGGCCCCGCTGGGGACGCCCGCGTCCCTGCTGCCCGTGTCGGCCATCAACCGGACGGACAAGCTCGTCACCCTGCGCGGCTCGGTACAGCCCGATCTGTCCCTGCACCCGTTCCTGCGCCGCTGGGACCAGCCCGCCTCGGGTCCTGGCGACGGGAACGGCATTCCGATCACGGAGTCGGCGGCCCATGACGGGGATGGCTGGCTGGACCTCGAGGACGGGGCGCAGATCCGCTTCCTGGCCAACGGCGCGGCCTACCAGCGCGGCGACTACTGGCTGATCCCGGCCCGTACCGCCACCGGCCGCCTGCTGTGGCCGGGCGGGCCTTACCCGCAGGCCGTCGCGCCGCATGGCCCCACTCGTTTCCTCGCCCCGCTGGCGGTCGTCGGCACCGGGTCGACCGTGACCGACATGCGCACCCTGTTCACCCACCTGGCCTGGCCGGACAGCCAGGCC
>JBKQQQ010000027.1:0-9460 GCA_052144275.1 Streptosporangiaceae bacterium | reverse complement strand
CCGACCAGGTCTATCGCTCCGCTGCGCTGGTCCGGGTCGGTGCTGAGGCGGCCGGACAGGTAGTTCATGGCCTCCCGCGTGCTGAAGGCCGGCACCGGCAGGGCCAGCGCCCGGTGCTCGGCGGAGATGACCGCCGGATCGGCGGTCGTGATCAGCAGCCTGCCCGCCGGGCCCGCAGGCCACAGTCCGCGCAGGTCCGCCGCGTCGCGCAGGTCGTCAAGCACGACGAGCCACGACCGGCTGGTCTTGCCGAGCCAGTCGACGAACCGGGCCGCCACCGACTCGGCGTCGCCCGCGTCGCTGGCTCCCATCGCCGCGGCCGCCTGCACGAAGCCGGACAGCACCGACGCCCGGCTGCTGGCCACCACCCAGGTCAGCACGTCCACTCCGGGCGAGCGCCACAGCGACTCGGCGAAATACCGGGCCAGCTGGGTCTTGCCGGACGTTCCCCGCCAGTCCCAGGCCGCCGAAGGCACCTTATCGGGCACCAGGGCTACCGTGGCGCCAGGAATCAGCGTGGTCTCAAGGTCAGGAACGGTATCGGGCCTGACGGTGAAGCCATCGGCGAGCGGAGGTACCGGACCCGACCAGATCGGCCACGTTGGGGTGTGACCCTCCTGTCCTCCCGACCCGGTGGGCTGCACCGAGCCGTCCGCCGACATTAAACCGTAAGTGCCGGTATGCACCCGGAACCTCCTGATACGGCCGGTTGGTGCAGTGACCAAGGATACGGCCCGCTGGTGCCAGCGCGCCGGGAGATCGGCGTCCTAGCCGGCCCTGTACTCAAATAGAGACCCCAGCGGATCAGCCGGTCAGGCCGAAGGCGGCGGCCACTGCTAGGCGCCGATCGTGTTGCGCAGGCCGAACACCCGTCGTTCCCGCCGCAGCGCCGAAGCCACCACCCGGTCCCGCCAGGGCGTGCTGATAGCCGCCCGGTAGCGGGGATCCTCGAGGACCTCGGGGCCGGCCAGTTCGTGCACGGACAGGAAATCAGGCGCGGGCCCGTCCATGCCGCGGATGAGCCGGAACCTGCGGATGCGCCGCCACCCGGGGACCTCGAGCAGCATCGGGATGTGCTCTTGGGCGTACCAGGCGGCCAGGTCCTCCTCGCTCCCGGCGGGCACAGAAAGCGCCACGGCCAGGACCACCGGTGCCGGCCGGCCTACCGGCGACCCGTCCTCGCTGAGCTGCTCATAGATCCGCCGGTCCAGGGTGACCAGGTCCGCGGCCACTGACTTGTCCCGGTCGCTCGCCTCGGCGGCCAGCGCCTTGTATTCAGGGCTGTCGATGGCGTCGGGGCTGTCCAGCTCGTACAGGGCGAGCCACGGCGGCTTCTGATCGTCAAGCGCGCGGTACCGGTAGGCGCCGCGGAACCCCGGCACCTTCAGCCGGGCCGGGCCGTGCTCGTGGTCATACCAGTCGTGGAACTCCGCCTCATCGACGGAACCCGGCTCGGTGTAGACGTAGAAAAGCCCTGCGGCCATCGCGAGCGGACCTTCCGGTAGGCGACGAAGACGTACCGATCGTATGCCAGGCCGGGCCGCCGACAGTGCTACTGGGATGGGCCACCGGGCATGGGCCACCGGGGATGGGCCACCGGGGATGGGCCACCGGGGGATCGCAAAAGCCCCGCGGCGGCGAACCGCCGCGGGGCCCAAAGCGCCAGCGCTCAGTCGGTCGGCGCCGCCATCGGGTTGACCCCGGCCAGGTCCTCCCGCTTAACCCGGATCGTGACCAGCGTGATGACCAGCGCGAGCAGCATGATCCCGGCCGCGACGAGGTATCCCTTGGAGAAGCCGGTCGCCAGGGCGTGATTGGTCGCCGCCTTCTGCAGCGCCGCCTGCTGGACCGCGGACAGGTGCACGGTAGCCGTCTTCGCCGCCGCGGCTGCCGCGGCCGCCTGCGAACGCAGGCTGTTGGACACCGCGCTCCACGCCACCGTGCCGAGCACCGCCAGGCCGAGCGCCCCGCCGACCTGCTGGCCGGTGTTGAGCAGGCTGGAGGCCACGCCGGCGTCGGCGTTGGCCACCTTGGTCAGCGCGATCAGCGAGAGCGGCACGAAGATCAGCCCCAGGCCGGTCGCGGTCACCATCATCGGCCCGAGCAGGCCGGAGGCGTAATGGCTGTGCTCGGTGATCCGGGACAGCCAGAACATCCCGCCGGTGGCGATCACGCTGCCCGCGATCATCAGCGGCCGGCCGCCGATCCGGCTCACCAGCTGCGACGCCGCCGCGGACGCCACCAGGATCATCCCCACCATCGGCAGGTAGGAGATGCCGGTCCTCAGCGCGTCGTACCCCCACACGTTCTGCACGAACAGGGTGAGGAAGAAGAACATGCCGAACAGCGCGGTGCCGACGCACAGGCTGATCAGGTAGGCACCGGACCGGTTCCGGCTGCGCAGCACCCGGATCGGCATCAGCGCGTGCTTGCTGCGCGTCTCGATAATCCCGAACGCGACGAGCAGGACCACGGCCGCCGCCAGCGACACGATCACCTTGGTGTCGCCCCAGTGCGAGACCCCGTTCGCGCTGGTCGCGGCGTTGGACAGCCCGTAGACGAGCGAGGCGAGGCCGAGCGAGGCGGTGATCGCACCCGGCAGGTCAAAGCGACCCCGCCGCCGGTCCGATTCGGGCAGCACACGGGTCGCCATGAACGCGACCAGCAGGCCGATCGGTACGTTCACGAAGAACACCCAGCGCCAGCTGGCGAACTGGACCAGCAGGCCGCCCGCGATCAGGCCGACGGCGCCGCCGGCCACGCTCATCGCCGCGTACACGCCCATCGCGCGGTTGCGCGGCGGTCCTTCGGGGAACGTGACGGCGATAAGTGACAAAGCGGTCGGCGCGGCGAACGCGGCGCCGATGCCCTGGATGACACGCGCGCCGAGCAGCCACGCCTGGTCGGTGGCGAACCCGCCGAGCAGCGAGGCTAGCGTGAACAGCAAGATGCCGGCGATGAAGACCCGGCGGCGCCCCAGTAGGTCGCCGGACCTCCCGCCGAGCAGCAGCAGCCCGCCGAACGCCAGCGCGTACGCGTTGACGACCCATTCCAGGTTGGTGCCCGAGAAGCCGAGCGCGGTCTGGATGTGCGGGAGGGCGACGTTGACGATGGTCGCGTCGAGCACGACCATGAGCTGCGCCGCCGCGATGACGGCGAGGGCCAGGCCCAGCCGCCGCGTCGGGGCGCCTGAGCTTGGCGTCGCGGTGGCGTTTGACGCCGCCGCTTTACTGACCACCCGGGTCGGCTGCCCAGTGTCTGGTGATGTGGCGGACAAGGCAATCTCCCTAACTTGAGGCGCGCTGAACTACCGCCGTGACCGGCAAGGTAGCTGCGAAGGTCACGCGCCGTACGTCTTAAAAACCTTTTTCGGCCCGAACGAGCCCGCTACTTGTGTCCCCGTAACGTCTTTACCTTCCCCGTGTGGTCGCCATCAGTGGCTATGACGACCGTGCGGCCTTCCTCTCATCATTGACGAGGCAGCCGCCGCGGCTGTGACACCATCACCTCCCACCGCGAGATTTGAGCATCTTCCGCAGCAGCCCGAGCAGGCACCGGCGCTCGCCGGTGTCAAGCGCCGTGCACCACGGCGCCTTGGACAAGATCTCGCGGAACAGCCGGTCCCTGACCGTCACGCCCTCCGGGGTGAGCACGATGTTCTTACTGCGCCGGTCCCGGAGCGAGGGCTCCCGCCGGGCCAGCCCGTGCTTCTCCAGGGCGTCCGCGATCGTGGTGACGAAGGAGGGGTCGCAGCCCATCCGCTGCCCGAGTTCCTTCATCGTCATGGGCGCGTCGAGCTTGAGCAGGGCGATGGCGTCGCTGCCGTTCATCCCGAACTCGGTCGCGATGCGCTGGCCGAGTTCGTGGAAGTGCTTGAAGAGCTCGGGGAGGGTATCGCTGATCTGCTGGTTGAGCTGCTCGTCGGTCAGCGGCTGCGTGGTCACCGGCTGCGTGGTCAGCGGCTCGACGTGCGGGACGGGCTCGCTGAGCACGTTCGCCTGCCCGGCCGGCTGCGGGTCAGCCACCGTGGAGCCAAGCATCGTGGCCGGTCCCCGTTGGTCGTCCATGGATGCTCACCTCCGCCTTCTCGCTGGCGCCTGAATCCGCTAGCCGATTGCCTGACTACCTCAACCACTGACTACCTCAACCATTGAGTAACTCAACTATATTTCCGCTTGCTGGTGCAAGCAAGTCAATAACGGGCAGATTCTCTCAATGTTTAACTAACACCGATCCCTCGGCGTCTATACCGCTAGGCGCTCACACTAGGGAACAGGTGGAAGGGAAGGCTGACGCGATGGCTAAGGTCCAGGGTCGGCGCGCGTTCCTGCGGTTGGCGGCGGCAGCGGGAGGGGCCGGGCTGCTCTCCTCCTGCAGCACGGGCAGCGGGACGAGCGCTGCGGGCACCACGGCCAGCGGCGCGGCGAGCTCGGCCGGGGCGATGGCCGACGGCGCGGCCCGCGCCGCCACCCCCCGGGTCACGGGATCGCCCAGCCCGGCCGACTGGACGGCCCTCGGCCACGACCTGTCCGGGCGGCTGGTCCTCCCGGGCGAGGCGGCCTACACCGTGTCCAAGCGGCTCTTCGACCCGCGGTTCGACTCGCTGCACCCGGCCGGCGTCGCCTACTGCCGCAACCCGCACGACGTGGCGACCTGCCTGGCCTTCGTGCGCAAGTTCGGTGTCCCGGTGGCCGCCCGGTGCGGTGGGCACAGCTACGCGGGCTGGTCCTCGACCAGCGGCCTGATCGTGGACGTGACGCCGATGGCCGGGGTGAACGTCAGCGGTAACACCGCCACCGTGGGGGCCGGCACGCATCTGATCGACTTCTACAACGGGCTGGCCGCGCACGGCCGCGCGGTGCCCGGCGGGTCCTGCCCGACAGTCGGCATCGCCGGGCTCACCCTCGGCGGCGGCGTCGGGGTGGTGTCCCGTGCCTACGGCCTGACCAGCGACAACGTGCAGTCCCTGCAGATCGTCACGGCCGATGGCCAGGTCAGGACGTGTAACTCGAGCACCAACGCCGACTTGTTCTGGGCCTGCCGCGGCGGGGGCGGCGGCAACTTCGGCGTGGTCACCTCGTTCACCTTTACGACTCACCCGGCGGGGGAGATCGTGCTGTTCTTCCTGTCCTGGCCGTGGTCGCAGGCCGCCCGGGTGATCTCGGCCTGGCAGTCCTGGGCGCCGCACGCCCCGGACGCGCTCTGGTCGAACCTGCACCTGGCCGCCGCGCCAGGCGGCTCAGTCCCGACCATCGAGGTCGGCGGCACCTACCTGGGCAGCATCGGCGCCGCGGCCGCGCAGCTGGAGAAGCTGTACGCGGCCGTCGGCTCGGATCCGTCCTCGCCGTTCATGGAGACCACCTCCTGGCTGCACGCGATGCTGGTCGAGGCGGGCTGCGCCAGCCTGACCGTGAACCAGTGTCACCTGCCCACCCAGACCCCGGGCGGTCAGCTCTCCCGGGCCTCGGAGTATGCCAAGTCCGACTTCTTCACCAAGCCGCTGAGCAGCCACGGGATCGGTACCCTGCTGTCCGGCGTGGAGACCTTCCAGCGGGCAGGCGGCGCGCCCGGCGCGTCCGGGGGCATCGCGTTCGACGCGCTCGGCGGCGCGGTCAACCGGGTCGCCCCGGGCGCCACCGCGTTCGTCCACCGCGACGCGCTCTTCCAGGCCCAGTACACCACGACCTGGCCGGTCGGCTCGGCGCCCGCCGCGGTGTCCCGCCAGCACGCCTGGCAGCAGTCGTTCTGGCAGTCGATGCGCCCCTACGCCAGCGGCCAGGCCTACCAGAACTACATCGACCCGGCGCTGACCAACTGGCGGCAGGCCTACTACGGCGCCAACTACACCCGGCTCACCCAGGTCAAGGCCAGCTACGATCCGGACCGCGTGTTCACGTTCCCGCAGGCCGTCTAGGGACGGCCGGCAGGACGGTCCGGCGAGGTGCGCCGGGGCGGGCATGATGGTATCTCCGTAATTGATGCCGTCTGTTCCCGTACGCTAGCTAGCCCGCTGATGTTGCCAGCTCGCCCCACCGATGTAGGTTCCGATGACAAGTAACACTGAACTTGCGATGGCGGCCTCTCCCGCCAGCGACGATCAGGTGCAGGTCCTGCTCGTCGAGGACGACGACGGCGACGCCCTGCTGGTCGGCGAGTTGCTCGGCGAGGTGGGTGCCGCGGTCGTCGTGCGGCGCGCGCGGTCCCTCGCCCAGGCCAAGGGCCTGGTCTCAGGCGCGGCCTGCGTGCTGCTCGACCTGGGCCTGCCGGATTCGCAGGGGCTGAACGGACTCAGGCAGCTGCTGCAGCTTGAGCCGGAGGCGGCCATCGTGGTCCTGACGGGCGAGGCGAACGAGCACCTGGGGGAGCTGGCGGTCCGGGCCGGGGCCCAGGACTACCTGGTCAAGGGCGAGGTCGCCGGACACATGCTGAACCGGGTCATCCGGTACGCAGTCGAGCGGCGGCGCGCGGAGGAAGCGCAGCGGGCCTTGCACGTGGCGCAGATCCACGCGCAGGAGAACGCCAGGCTGGAGCGCGGGCTGCTGCCGTCGCCGCTGCTGGCCGATTCGCGGCTGAGCGTGTCGGCGCGCTGCCTGCCCGGCGGCAAGCACATGCTGCTCGGTGGCGACTTCTACGACGTGGTCGAGACCTCGGATGGCTGGGTGCACGCCCTCATCGGCGACGTCTGCGGTCGCGGCCCGGCCGAAGCCGCGCTCGGCGTCTGCCTGCGGGTGGCGTGGCGCACCATGGTGCTGGCCGGCCGGCCCGCCGACGAGATCTTGTCTACGCTCAGCGAACTGCTCGAGCATGAGCGGCAGGACGACACCATGTTCGCGACGCTGTGCATGATGTCGGTCCACCCCGACCGGACCACCGGCTGGGTCCGGATGGCCGGCCATCTGCCGCCGCTGCTGCTCACCCGCCGCGGCGTCGCCGAGCTCCCGACCCTGTCCGCCGCGCCCCTCGGCCTGTCCGAGGTGCGGGACTGGCCCGGCACCCTGGTCCGGCTCGATGGCAGCTGGTCGATACTGCTCTACACGGACGGGCTTATCGAGGGCCGGATCGGGAAAGGGTCAGAGCGGCTCGGCAGCGACCGCCTGATGGACCTGATCAGGGAGTCCCTCAACGCCTTGGACAGGCCCGGTGAGGAGCTGCTTGACCAGGTGATCGATCGTGTCCGCGAGCTCAACGGAGGAGACCTGGACGACGACCTGGCCGTCCTGGCCCTGGGTTTCTCGTCCCCGGATGACCATGACTGACGTGAACGTCGGCCCGCAGGAGAGCTCGGCCAGCTCGCCGCCTGCCGCGGCTAAGGCGTCGCCACCCGCCGCGGCACTTGCGGCGAAGGCCTCGCCACCCGCCTCGGCCGACGGGGCCGGGCGGGCCGCCGTGGCGGGCCGGCCGGCGCCCGGGTGGCTGGAACGCTGGCCGCTCAGCCGGATCGTCGGCGTCGCCGTGCTGGCTTTGCTGCTCTTCTCGGTGGCCGCCATGATTGCAGGCGGGCTCGCGCTGCTCAGCCTGCACGGCAACCGCCAGCGGGTGATAGCTACGCTCGACCCCGCGGCGCTCCAGGTTCAGCAGCTCGACATCGCGCTGCTGGACCAGGAGACCGGCGTGCGCGGCTACGCGCTGAGTGCCCAGCTGGCTTTCCTGGTCCCGTACACCACCGGCGTTACCGAGGAGCAGGACGCGATCAAGGCCTTGCAGGCCCTCATCCACCAGCTGCCGAGCGGCGCCGCGGCCGACCTTCAGAGCGTGATCACGCAGGCGCATTACTGGCGTGTCCACTACGCGGTACCGACCATCAACCAGGTCAGCCGCACCGGCAAGCCCGTGGTCAGCTCCGACATCCTGACCGGCAAGGCGGATTTCGACGCCTTGCGCGGCAAGATAGCCGCCCTGCAGGCCGAGATCTCGGCCGCCCGGGTCAGTGCGGTCGCGGCCCTGAACGACTCGGCGACCGTGCTGGACGCGGTGTTCATCGCGGTCGCGGTCGGCCTCGCGGCGATCGTGGTGCTCCTCGCGCTCGGCCTGCGGGCGACGGCGATCAGGCCGCTGCACCGGCTGGCCGCCGAAGCCCGCCGGGTGGCCGACGGCGACTTCGAGCACGAGGTCAGCCTGACCGGCCCGAAGGAGGTAACCAGCCTGGCCGCGGACGTGAACAGGATGCGTGAGCGGATCTTGCAAGAGCTGTCGGCGACGCAGCACGCCAATACCGTCCTGCAGGCTCACGCCGAGGAACTGGAGCGCTCGAACTCCGAGCTCGAGCAGTTCGCCTACATCGCGTCGCACGACCTGCAGGAGCCGCTGCGGAAGGTGGCGAGCTTCACCCAGCTGCTGCAGCGTCGCTACGCGGGCCAGCTCGACGCCCGGGCCGATCAGTACATCGAGTTCGCGGTGGACGGCGCCAAGCGGATGCAGGCGCTGATCAACGACCTGCTCTCTTACAGCAGGGTGGGCCGGTCGGCGCGTGAGCCCGCCCTGGTGTCGAGCGACGCCGCGCTGACGCAGGCCAGGAACAACCTGGCCGCGGCGATGGAGGAGACCGGCGCCACGGTGGAGACCGGGCACCTGCCGCTGGTGCTGGCCGAGCTGACGCTGCTGACCGCGGTGTTCCAGAACCTGCTCAGCAACGCGCTGAAGTTCCGCGGCGGCAAGCCGCCACGCATCGTGATCACCACCAGCCGCGACGGGCCCTTCTGGCGGTTCTCCTTCGCCGACAACGGCATCGGGATCGAACCGGAGTACGCCGAGCGGATTTTCGTGATCTTCCAGCGCCTGCACGAGCGGAGCGCCTACCCGGGGACCGGCATCGGGCTGGCCATGGCCAGGAAGATCATCGAGTATTTTGGCGGGCGGATCTGGCTTGACACGACCTGCACCGAAGGTTCCCGGTTCCTGTTCACGCTGCCCATGCCGGACGAGACGATGGACCCGCCCCCGGAGGACGAGATCGCCGAACCGTCGGGAACACTGACCCAGGAAGCAGCCGACGCCCTGCTGCGCGAAGACAAGGAAGCCGATGTGTGACGAGTCGAAAGTGATCGACGTGCTGCTGGTGGAGGACGACGAGGGCGACATCCTTATGACCAGGGAGGCCTTCGAGTACTACAAGATCCAGAACCGGCTGCACGTCGTAACCGACGGCGAGCAGGCCCTGCAGTTCCTGCACCGGACCGGCCCCTACGCCGACGCGCCGCGCCCGGGACTCATCCTGCTCGACGTCAACCTGCCCCGGCGCAGCGGCCTGGAGGTGCTGGCCGAGCTGAAGCAGGACGACGAGCTGCTGATGATCCCGGTGATCATGCTGACGACATCGCGGGCCGAAGAGGACATTGTGCGCAGCTACTCGCTGCACGCCAACGCGTTCATCAGCAAGCCCGTCGACTTCGAGCACTTCATCGACGCCATCCGGCAGATCGACAATTTCTTCCTGACCCTCGTCGAGCTCCCCGTCTGACGG
>JBKQQQ010000026.1:0-5315 GCA_052144275.1 Streptosporangiaceae bacterium | reverse complement strand
TGTCATCCCTGATCTATTCCGATTCATCCTGATTTAAGGATGGCTTGACGGCGGGGCGAAAGACAGGGCTGAGGGTCCCGGATGAGCGGGACGCAAGACCTGCTAGTCCGTGGCCGGTCCGGCCAGGTAGGCCACGCGGCGGGCAATGTTGACGGCGTGGTCGCCGAGGCGTTCGTAGAAGCGTGCTACCAGCGTCATCTCCATCGTCACCGGCAGCGCCATGCGCCCTGAGGCAAGCTCGGCGAGCAAGCTGGAGTGAAGCTCGTCCATCTCGTCATCACGGTCGTCTAGCGCCAGCGCGACGGAAGGGTCGCGCTGGTACCAGGAATCCACCGACTGACGCCACATTTCGGATGCGAGTGTTCCCATTCGCTCGACGAGCCCTCGGGTCCGCGGCGAGAGGTCTTCGCCAAGGATGTGGTTGGCCCGGGAGGCGATCTGCAGGACCAAGTCGTGGGAGCGCTCAAGCTCGGGCACGATTCGCAGCACGGACAGCAGGAAGCGCAGGTCCGAAGCGACGGGTGCCTGCAGCAGGATCTCCCGGTTGACCAGTTCCTCGATCTCCGGGTAGAGGGCGTCAATGACCTTCTCGCGCTCGGTCAGGACCCGAAGCACCTCGTTGTTGCCAGTCAGGAGGGCTTCGGTCGCTCCGGGCAGGTCCTCGGCGACCATAGCGAAGAGTTCGATGACCTTGGCTTCGATAGCCTCAAGCTCACGCTCAAATTCCTGCCGGTGCTCGACCACACTCAAAGCCTACTGGACGCCCCATTGGTCCTCTAGCTCGCCCAGATTAAGGATGGGCGAATAAAGCGGCCAATCCGGTCGTGGGTGCCGACGGCGTAAGCCAGGAGTCCGGTCATGAGCGCGGAATACCCGCCGCCGCTCCGCGTTATACGGGCAAGGGTACCTGTAAGGCACGGTCACCACATGTTCGCCGACGCGCACCGGCTGGCCGGCGCTCTGGCCGGCCTGGCTTCCTGACGCCGGCAGGCCCAGGAGAGGTGGAGGTATGCCATGCCCAGCAGGATCTTCGGCGCCGAGAGCGCCGGCCATCACGTCAGCGTCCGGACCATGTGCGGCCGCGAGATCCAGGTAGGCCACCTCGCCCTCGGCGGCGGCTCCCACCTGGCCCGGCGGGTCAGCCTTGGCATCAGCGCCTCATCGGATACCGAGGATGGCACCTGGGCCGGGCTCACGGTCGATGAGGCACGGCAGCTCGCCGTGGCCCTTCTGCTTCAAGCGGCCGCTTGTGACCGCTGGACGCGCAGGGTGACCCAGTAAAACGGGCGGCCAGCCGGGCGCGCTCTTCACGATCTTTTCATCGTGGCCCAGCATCCTGGGCCTCATGGGCATGCGCAAGTCGCGGTCGGCCTTCGTCCGGGTTTTGGCGTACCTGCTGCCGCTGACCGTGCTGGCCGCTGCGCTGGCGTCGTGCGGCCACGGTACGTCGGCGACGCCTGCGACGGCCCATGCCTCCGGCCCGGCGACAGCACAGTCTCCGGCCGGGCGGCACCAGGCCACGGCGCGGCGCGCGGCGACGACCACCGGCTCGGGTAAGCGAGCAAACGGGCCGCTGCCCGCTCCCGCCGCGCTGGCGCCGTTCGGGACCCCCGCGGCCGGCGAAGGAACCTGGAGCCCGGCCGGCCGGACGGTCCGCGGCGTGCGCGCCGTCTACCTGACTACCCTCGTCCCGCCCGGCGGCACGCAGCCAGCCGGGATCGCGTGGATGGACACCCGCCTGCTGGCCGCCCGGCTGTACTCCGGGTCGAGGAGCCCCGGCGGAGGCCCGTACCGTTACACCGCGCCGATCCAGCCAGCCCAGGCCGCCACGCTGGTGGCCGCGTTCAACGGCGGTTTCATGATGCCGGCAGCGGGCGGCGGCTACTACACCCACGGCCGCACGATCGACCCGCTGCGGCCGGGGGCCGCCTCGCTGGTGATCTACGCGAATGGCAGCGTCGACGTCGGGGCCTGGGGCCGTGACGTGAGGATGACCGGGAACGTGGCGGGCGTCCGGCAGAACCTCGTCCCGCTGGTGGCCGGCGGGCGCCCGACGCCGCAGGCGGCGAGCTCGGACTGGCAGGCGTGGGGGGCGACCTGCGGCGCGGCTTCCTGCGCGGCCTCGGTCCCCGGCATCGAGCACCAGTGGCGTTCCGGGCTCGGCATCACCGCCGACGGAGCCCTGGTCTACGCCGCCGGACCGGCCCTGGACCCGCTGCAGCTCGCGCGGCTTCTGGTCCGCGCCGGTGCCGTGCGCGGCATGCAGCTCGACATCAACCCCAACTGGCCCGACTTCGTCAGCTACGCCCCCCCGGCGGGCGCCTTGGCCGGGCCATCCAACGGCCGCAAGCTGCTCCCCGCGACCGTGCAGGGCCCGTCGACCTTCTTCGAGGCGTGGTGGGCGCGCGACTTCATCACGATGTCGGCCCGCCCCGTCCGCTGAAAGTGGCTAGGTCGCCGCCGCGTGCGCCAGGTGACCGTCTATCGGCAGGCCCGCCCGGGCAGCGCGGGTGTACTCGTCGTCCACGGCGACGACCGTCCGGCCCGCGGCATCCAGGAACGACGCGGCGACCGAGGCGCGGTATCCCGCCTCGCAGTGCACCCAGACCTCGCCCGCGGGCACCTCGGCCACGCGGGCGGGCAGCTGATGCAAGGGAATGTGGACGGCGCCGCTGATGTGGGAGGCGTCCCACTCCTGGTCGCGCCGGACGTCCAGGATGACCACCGGACGGTGCCGGCGGACCGATTCCAGGTCGGCAAAGTCCGCGACGGGATAGCTGCGCAGCGCCCGGCCGCCGGCCAAGTCATCCGGGTGCCCGGTGGCGGCCGCGACGGGGCGGTCGATGCCGATCCGGACCAGCTCGCGCTGGGCCTCGGCGACCTGCTCGGGAGTCTGGCCCAGCAGGGTAAGCGGCGTACCCCAGGGGATCAGCCAGCCCAGGTAGGTGGCGAAGCTGCCGTCCAGATCGAAGCTGAGGGTGCCGGCCACGTGCCCGGCGGCGAACGCCCGGCGGGCCCGCAGGTCCACGACCCACTCTCCCGCGTCGATGCGCCGCCTCAGCTCGGCGGCGTCGGCGCGGCGCGGCGCGGACAGGTCCGGTCCGGCCGGCCCGGCCGCGTTGGCCGGGCCCATGTGCGCGTAGTAGGCGGGGTAGACGTCGAGCCCGGCAAGCAGGTCGCTCACGTATCGGTCCTCCGCCAGGGTCAGCACCGGGTTGACCCGCCGCTCCCGGCCGATGGTCGAGGAGTTGCCCTCGGCCTGGGTCGCCGAGCAGAAGCTGCCGAACCCGTGGGTGGGATACACGTCCGCGTCCTCCGGCAGGACCGAGGCCAGGCGGTGCGCCGAGGCGAACTGGGCATGCGCCAGCTCGTCGGCGTGGGCGCGGCCGAGCAGGTCCGGCCGTCCGGTCGAGCCGTAAAGCAGCGACCCGCCGGTGAACACCGCATGCGCGTGGCCGGCCGCCGCCAGGACATAGGACAGGTGGGTGAAGGTGTGCCCCGGGGTGGCCAGCACCCGGACCCGCATCACCGGGCTGACCTCGATGACATCCCCGTCGGCGACCGGCACCCGGTCGAAGGCCACCTCGTCGGCCACGTTGACGTGGTAAGCCGCCCCGGTGACGAGCGACAGCGCCAGCCCGCCGGTCACGTAGTCGTTGTGCAGGTGGGTCTCGAAGACGTGGGTGATCCGCACTCCCCGGGCCGCGGCCAGGGCCAGCACCCGGTCGATGTCCCGCTGCGGATCGATGACCAGGGCGACCTCCCCGTCATGCGCGAGGTAACTCCGGTCGCCCAGCGCGGGCGTGTCAATGGCCACGACCTCGACGCCGGATCCCGCCGTAGTACTCACGGCACGTGCTCCTTCCCCGCCTACCCAGGCATGGATACCCTAGGGGGTATCAATCCAATGTAAAGCTTACCGGCCGGCGACGCAACCACCTGCATCCAGGCGCCTGCCCTGACAAATTTCCTTGTACGCATACAAGGACACGCGGGCTATCTGGCTTCCCCCGGGCCGGCTTACGGTGATGTATGACCGTTTCCGACCTGCCACCGCCGCGCTGGATCAAGGTGCTTGACCAGAGCACGTGCATCGGGTGCCATGCGTGCACCACCGCGTGCAAGAGCGAGAACGAGGTGCCGGTCGGCGTGACCCGGACCTACGTCAAGTCCGTGGACGTCGGGGTCTTCCCGCAGGTCCGCCGGGCGTTCCAGGTGACCAGGTGCAACCAGTGCGAGGACGCGCCGTGCGTGGCGGCGTGCCCGACCCAGGCCATGTACCGGCGCGAAGACGGCATCGTCGACTTCGACAAGAGCATCTGCATCGGCTGCAAGGCGTGCATGGCAGCCTGCCCGTATGACGCGATCTTCATCAACCCGGAGGACCACTCGGCGGAGAAGTGCAACCTGTGCGCGCACCGCCTGGATGTGGGCCTCGAGCCGGCCTGCGTCACCGTCTGCCCCACCGAGGCGATCCTCGTCGGCGACCTGAACGACCCCGCGTCCAAGGCCGCGCAGATGATCAACCGCGAACCGGTCCAGGTCCGCAAGCCGGAAAAGGACACCCGGCCCGGGGTCTTCTACAAAGGCGCGCACGCCGCGACGCTGGACCCGCTGGCGGCCCGGCGGCCCGACGGCGGACTGTTCGCATGGGCCACCCAGGGCACGCCGGATCCGCAGCTCATAACGTCGGGTCACCCGGGCCGGACGGTCTCGTCCGCGGCCGCGCTGCTGTCCTACGACATACCCCACGACGCGCCGTGGGGCTGGCGGGTCAGCCTGTACACCTGGACCAAGTCCGTCGCGGCCGGCGGCTTCGCGGTGCCGGTCGCGCTCGCCTTCGCCGGCCTCCTCGGCTGGGGGAACGCCGCCGTGCGCTGGGCCGCGCCAGTGCTGGCGCTGGCGTTCCTGGCGGCGACCGGCGCGCTGCTGATCGCCGACCTCAAGCATCCGCGGCGGTTCTACCTGATCGTCACCCGGCATCACTGGCGGAGCTGGCTGGTGCGCGGTTCGGTCATCCTCGGCGGCTACGGCGGAGCCCTGGTCTTGTACCTGGCCGCGGCCCTGGCCGGCGCCACCGCGGCCCGGCAGGTCCTGGGCGGCCTCGGACTGCCGCTCGCCGTCGCCGCCGCCGTCTACACCGCGTACCTGTTCGCGCAGGCCAAGGCGCGCGACATGTGGCAGAGCCCGCTGCTGGCCCCGCACCTGGCCGTGCAGGCGGCGCTGGCCGGCGCCGCGGCCATGCTGCCGCTGCTGGCATGGCTGGCGCCGGGGCGGGCGGTGACCGCCGACGAGATCGTCCTGGCCGTCGCCGC
>JBKQQQ010000025.1:0-3849 GCA_052144275.1 Streptosporangiaceae bacterium | reverse complement strand
CGCACCCCGGATGGCGGCGGCCATCCGTGACCCGTCGCCGTCGAGCGCGCGCAGCTCGGCGGCTACCGCGGCCAGGGGCCCGTCCTCGTCGGCCAGCCCGGACGCCGCAGGGAGCTCCAGGCCGGGTAGCGTGGCCTGCCCGCCGACGGCCTCGGCGGGCGACGGCATGCCCGGCAGGGTGAGCTGACCGGGGATGGACTCGAGCTCACCGCGGCCTCCGGGCTGGCGGTCGGCCTCGGCGGACGGCGGCTGGCCCGGGTTCACGCAGGCGCCCGGGTTCACGCAGGCGACTGTAGCTGAACGGTGCTGTCGCTGGCGCGCGGCGACAACATGGCGGCCGTGCGGAGCACATCCAGGAGCAGGCTCACCGCAGGCGGGTCGGGCGGGTCGCCGTACCGCACCGCGAACACGTACCTGCGGGTACCCGGGAGCGGCACGGTCCTGATCCCGGGATGCCGCGCGGCGCGCAGGGCGAGCGCAGGCAGGATCGAAACCCCCAGGTCGGCAGCCACTAGTGCCTGGACGGCGACGTAATCGTCGGTGGTAAACGCGATCTTGGGGGTGAACCCGGCGAGCGCGCACTGCCTGACGAGGTTGGCCCGGCAGCGGTCGCAGCCCGCGATCCAGCGGCAGCGGGCGTATCCGGTCAGGTCGGCCGATGGTTCCTCGATGGCCTGGGCGGAGGTCACGAGGTGCACCTGCTCGTCGAGGAGCAGCCGTTCGCGCAGCCCTTCGGTGATGTCGATGCCGCCGTCCTCGTCGGGCAGGCTCACGCCATGTCCGGCCGCGGGATTCCCCGCCGCTACCGAGGCCTCCTGCCCCGGGGCGTCCTGGCCGTCCGTGCCGGGCGCGTCCGGGGAGTACCGGAACACCAGCGCCACATCGACGTACCCGGCACGCAGCATGCGCAGCGCCTCGGGGGGTTCGGCCTCGGTCAGCCGCAGGTCAACGCCGGGCTGGTATTCGCGCAGCATCGCTGCCGCGGCCGGGACGATGGTGCCGAGCGCGGACGGGAACGCCGCCAGCCGGAGCCGCCCGGCGCGTAGCCCGGTGTAGGCGGCCAGTTCGTTCTCGGCGGCGTCCAGCCTGCCGATCACCTCGGCGGCGCGCTCGGCGAGGAGCCGGCCGGCGTCGGTGAGCCTGATGCCCCGGCCCGCCCGCTGGATCAGCTTGGTCCCGGTCTCGGCTTCCAGCCGGGCCAGGTGGTGGCTCACCGAGGGCTGCGCGTAGTTGAGCGCCCGCGCCGCGGCCGTGACCGAACCGCATCGGGCCACGGCGACCAGCACGCGCAGCCTGGTTACGTCGAGCATGCACCGACTATAGATCCTGCCGATCGGTTCGCCCATAGTGCTAGGCCAGGACTATTACGTCGAATAGGCCCAGGCCAGGGCCATGGGAGCGGTCGCCGCTGCGCCGCGGCGGGCTAACGGCCTTCGAGCAGCGGCGCGTCCGGTTTCCGGGGCTGCTCGCCCGCCAGCTCCCGGCGCCGCCAGGCGATGCCGGACAGCGCCTCGAGCACCACCCGGTTGCCGACGAACGCGGTCACCTCGGCGTGGTCGTACGGCGGCGAGACCTCTACCACGTCGATCCCGGCCAGCGGCACCGACATGGCGATCCGCCGCACCGCGTCGAGCAGCTGCCTGGTGGTGAGCCCGCCGGGTTCCGGCGTGCCGGTGCCCGGGGCCATGCCCGGGTCGACCACGTCGACGTCCACGGACAAGAAGACGCCGTCGCACTCGTCGACGGCGATGGTGAGCGCCTCGGCCAGGCATTCGTCCAGCCCGCGGGCGACGATTTCGCTCATCTCGAACGAGCGCATCCGCTGCTCGGCCATCCAGGCCAGCACCGGCGGCTCCGGCCAGTACCCGCGCAGCCCGATCTGCAGGAACCTGTCGCCGCGCACCGCGCCCGACTCGATCAGCCGCCGCATCGGCGTGCCGTGCCCGTACAGCGAGCCGAACTGACTGTCCCCGGTGTCCGCGTGCGCGTCGAAGTGGATGAGCGACACCCGGCCCCAGCCCACGTGCCTGGCCACCCCGGTGGCGTCGGGCAGGGTGACGGTGTGGTCGCCGCCCAGGATCACCGGTATCGCGCCGGCCGACGCCACGGCGCGCACGGCGTCTTCCAGCCGCTGCAGCGATTTCTCCGTCTCGCCCGGCGGCATGAGCACGTCGCCGGCGTCGGCGATGCGCAGCTCGGCCAGCGGGTCCACGCCGAGCGCGAGATGCGGCCTGGACGCGTCGTGCGGCAGGTAGTCGGTGGCCCGGATCGCCTGCGGGCCGAACCTGGCCCCGGACCGGTACGACGTGCCGCTGTCGAAGGGCGCCCCGAGGAAGACGACGTCGAGGCCGTCGAGCGCGTCGAGTTCGGCCCGCGGTACCCCGAGGAAGGTGACATCCGGCCCGTACATCCCGCGGATCATGGTCTGGTCGTCCTCAGCATCGCCCGCCATTGCCGTTCCCTCCTGTTCAGACCGCGAACCGGCCGCTGCCTCGCACCATACCGGGCTAGGAAGCGGCCGGTTCTTCCGTCAGCGGACTTCGGCCGGATAAGCCGCGGGCTCGGTCTCGCTGACGGAGCCCGCCCGCCCGGCCGGCAGCAGCCGCGCTAGCCAGGACGGGAGCCACCAGTTGGCCCGCCCGAGCAGTTCCATCACCGCCGGGACCAGCACCAGCCGGACGACGGTCGCGTCCACCAGGACGGCGGCGGCGAGCCCGAGGCCGATCTGCTTGACCGAGACATCCGGGGTGAGCACGAAGGACAGGAACACCACCACCATGATCGCGGCGGCGGCCGAGATCACCCGCGCGGTGGCGGCCAGCCCGCGCCCGACGGCGAGCCCGTTGTCGCCGAGCCGGTCGTACTCCTCGCGGATCTTCGACAGCAGGAACACCTCGTAGTCCATCGACAGGCCGAACAGGATCACGAACAAGAAGATCGGCACCCAGGTGGTGACGGGCATCTTCTCCGGGAAGCCGAGCGCGTGCCCGAGCCATCCCCACTGCGTCACCGCGGTCAGCACGCCGTAGGCGGCGCAGACGGACAGCAGGTTCATCAGCGCGGCCTTGACCGCGATGACCACCGAACGGAACACCACGAGCAGCAGCACCATCGACAGCGCGACGACCACGCCGATGAGCCACGGCAGCCGGTTGCCGACCAGGTTGGTGAAGCTGACGTTGGCGGCGTTCGGCCCGGTCACGTAGGCGGTCCGCCCGGACCCTGCCTGCTCAAACCGGGGCAGTACTGTCTCGTTCAGCCGGTTGACCAGCGCGTTGGTCGCGGCGTCCTGCTCGCCGGTGGTGGGGTAGGCGATCAGCATGGCCGCCTGCCCGTCGCGGCTGACGACCGGCGCCGTCACGTCCGCGATCCCCGGCGTGGCCGCGATCGCGTTGTGCAGCGTTTGCAGCCTGACCTGGGTCGGTCACGCCGGTGACGTGCGGCGCCTGCCGGAACGGCGCCAGCGCCCCGGTGACCCTGGCCTGCACCGCCGGGGAGGTGACCGTCGCGTCCGAGCGGATCGCCAGCGTGAGCGTGTCGCCCGACTGCCGGGCGAAGTGCTGGTTGAGCAGCGTCTGCCCGGGATCGCTGCCGCGTCCTGCGAGCGAAGACACTTGCCCGGCTCGCGTACTCCCCCCACGTACTCCCGCCGGAGTACGCGCCCCCATATCCCCCAGCGCACGCCCTGCCCGCACGTGCGCTTCCGCCCAAGCGCGCACTCCCAAGCACCCACTCCCACGCGCCCACTCCCGCCCAAGCACCCCATCTACCACGCGCGTACCTGCCGCTGCGCCTCGCCGCCCGCCGCCCCCCGCCCCCCCCCCGCCGCCTGCCCCCCGCCCCCCGGCC
>JBKQQQ010000024.1:0-12805 GCA_052144275.1 Streptosporangiaceae bacterium | reverse complement strand
GCCAGACCGTCATCATGCACGACCTGGTGACGCGGGTGGTCCGCGATTGGCTTGCCTGCCGGAAGCGGTTGACGGCGGCCGGCTGGGCCGCCGCTTTGGTGCTGGAAGCGCAAAGCCGGCTGCTTCCCGGTTTCCAGGACCGCCCGGCGATCAGGGACATCTCCGTACAAGTGATGGCGCTGGCGGAGAACATGGGGAGATCCGCTGATGAGGAGCTGATGAGGGTCCTGCTGCGACTCCGGTTCTTCGTGCTGTCTCACCTGACTGAACTGGGCGACAGCGCGTCGCAGGCGGTCGCCATCGGCGAGCCGCTGACCGCGGACGTCGAGCGGCTACTAGGCCCCGACCATTCCGACACCCTCCTCGCCTGGGACGGCCTCGCGGCCGCCTACCGGGCCGTGGGCCGGAACGCCGAGGCGATCCCGCTGCTCGAGCAGACCCTGACCAGCCGGCAGCGGACCCTGGGTCCCGATCACCCCGCCACCGTGACCTCCCAGAGCAACCTCGCGGCCGCTTACCGGGACGCCGGCCGGGTCAGCGAGGCGATCCCGCTGCTGGAGCTGATCCTCGCCGGGCGCGAGCGGCGGCTGGCCGCTGAGCATCCCCAGACCCTGGCCGCCCGGAACAACCTGGCCGCGGCCTACCAGGCGGCGGGCCGGGCCGCCGAGGCGATCCCGCTGCTCGAGCAGAACCTGGCCGGGTGCGAGCGGGTCCTGGGCCCTGGCCATCCCCGGACCCTGGCCGCCCGGAACAACCTCGCCAACGCCTACCGGGATGTCAGCCGGGCACCCGAGGCCATCCCGCTGCTCCAGCAGAACCTGGCCGGATGCGAGCGGGTCTTGGGCACCGACCATTTCCGGACCCTGGCCGCCCGGAACAACCTGGCCGCGGCCTACCAGGCGGCGGGCCGGGCCGCCGAGGCGATCCCGCTGTTCGAGCAGAACCTGGCCGGGTGCGAGCGGGTCCTGGGCCCTGGCCATCCCCGGACCCTGGCTGCCCGGATCAACCTGGCCGCGGCCAATTATGCGGCGGGCCGGGCCGGGTAAGACCCGGCCCATTGGTTAAGCCGGAGTTGCGGGCATCCGGCTGACCTTCGTCGCGGCGCTGCAGTACCTGTCCGCCCGGCAGCGCGCGATGCTGATCCTGCGGGACGTGCTCGAGAGCCGGCCGCCGAGGTGGCCGAACTGCTTGGCACTACGACCACCGCGGTGAACAGCGGCCTGCGGCGGGCCCGCGTCGCCGCGAGGAGCCTGGAATACACCGCAGTGTTTACAGGCAGGTGCACTAGCCTGAGCCTGTGATCTCGCCGCCGCTCCAGCAGCCGCTGTGGCCTGACCGTGGTCGTTTCGAGACGGTGGTGCATGGCCTGGCAGGCCTGCCGCCCCTGGTGCTGGCCGCGGAGTGCGACCAGCTGAAGGAGCGGCAGGCCTCGGTCGCGCGCGGTGAGGCGTTCCTGCTCCAGGGCGGCGACTGCGCGGAGACGTTCGCTGGCATATGGACAATGCCAGCTTTGAAAATTCGGATCTGGCCCGTACTTCGGGTCCTGAGGGGCTTCCTGGGGTTGCTGCTAACGGTTGTGACCTGAGTGCGGCATAGAGATAGTACGCGGCGGGGGATGAGCTGGTAGCGGCCTGGGTAACCCGTCGCGTATGGCCCACCTTGGCGATCATGCTGGCCAGCAGCATGATCGCCGCCATGACTGGATCGGGGGAGCTGGGCTAGCAGGTCCGGGGTGGCGCCGGGCCGATGAGGTTGCGAGCACGAACAACATCGACTAACCGTCCGAGGCGGCACTGTCGCCCTTGGGTGTCGGCGGTCCGATCCAGAGACGCGCACGGCTACCGTGATCTCTTACCGGGCTGAACGGTCGTCCGAGCGCAGGAGCCGCTAACATATCCGAATCCAGGGCCCGATCGTCTCTGCCCATGCGGGCACGCTTACGTCGCGCACCAGCACTACCGAAGCGGACCTGAGTGCTTGTTCTGCTCGGAGTGCCCTCGCCTCCGATCCGCTTGCGGGCGTGGCGCATGTCATCGGCATGCTGGCCGCCCGAAACCAGCAAACCCGCAGCTTATCCTGGGTTTATTATGTCCGACACGCCGTGACTTCGGGTTGGTCAGCAGCGGGTCCGGACATAACGCAGGACTAACGGTCGCGGCGGCGATGCCAGCTGAGGCACCCCCGTTACGGACCCGTTCACCCACCAAACGACGTGGGACTTCTACGCCAGTTTGCTGAGGCAAGGTCTCAATGACCCAGCGTAGATTCATGCATGCGAAAGGGTGACAAGAGCGACCTGCCGTGGGGAAGGCGGCAACTTTTGCTGAGGGAGGGGCGGGTGGGATTACCCTGACTGCAATTCAGCCTCTGTGCTCGTCTGGTAGTCCTAGACCCAGTTGGTGCCGAATCGGAACGCGCATATGCTCAGGCGCGTAAGCACGCACCACCAGCAGGCCCCCGGTAGGGCTTGGCGAGAGCAGATGGGGAGGTTAGTGTCTGTTACCGGCATGCTGAACCATGAAAAGACAGACTTTGACTTGAACGGCATGGTCGCGAGCCAGGCCGTCATACCGACCAAGATCCGCGAAGGCTGCGCTCCTAGATTGGCCAGCCGCCCGCATGGCTGAAGCTGCATCAACCAGGCCCATAGATAGATGGATGAAGGAGCACTGATCAAGATACAATCGCGGAGCATCAGGCTTTTTTCTACGTGCCCGCCTTCGGCGCAATATCAAAATGGAGGCGACTACATACGCAAGGTCAAAGAAGTGGCGGGGTGGTGCGATGACGCCGGCCTCGAGGGAATACTCGTCTACACTGATAACTCTCTCGTAGATCCCTGGCAAGCTTCTCAGGTGATCTTGTCCAGCACGTCGAATCTGGCGCCTCTTGTTGCACTCCAGCCGGTATATATGCATCCATACGCGGCGGCGAAAATGGTGACCACCTTCAGTTATCTTTATAATCGCCGTATATTTTTGAACATGGTCGCAGGGGGATTTGTGAACGACCTTATTGCCCTGGGAGACTGCACCGAGCATGACGACCGCTATGATCGCATAGTCGAGTATGTATCGATTATGAAATGTTTGTTTAACGATCCTGAACCGCTTACCTTTACCGGCACCTACTTTACTACCAAGAATCTCACGATAAAGCCGAGAATTCCGCCCGAGCTGGTACCGGAAGTATTTGTCTCTGGAACCTCTGCGGCCGGCATCGCCGCGGCGCGGAAAATAGGCGCCACATCGATTAGCTACCCCGGGACTCCCAGTGGGGAAAGAATAAATAGAGGCGTGTCGGCTGGAATACGAATCGGTATTATCGCGCGCGAGGAATCAAGCGAAGCATGGCGAATTGCCCATGAGCGGTATCCGGTAGATCGGAAGGGGCAGCTTACGCATGCCCTTGCGCGGAGAGTGTCAGACTCTGCGTGGTACGGGCAGCTATCAGAACTTGGCGAGAAACCAGTTGACAGCAGTTCCCCTTACTGGCTTGTGCCATTTAAGAACTATAAGACTTTCTGCCCATATTTGGTTGGTAGCTACGACGAGGTGCGCTGTGAGGTCTCAAAATACATCCGACAAGGCTTTCGGACGTTTATTCTTGATGTGCCACCGAGCCGGGAAGAACTGCATCACACAGCCATTGTGTTTGATGGTGCCCAACCAGAGCTTTGAGTCCGGGCCTCTGAACCCGTACCGGTCTGGAACTGCGGTACCGCCAGCATGCCCGGGTCGAGGACCGCATCGGGCAGGCGAACGCACCGGGGGCATGCGGAACCTGCCCTGCTTCGCGCACGTGCCGTCGCTGGGCCACTGCGAGATCGCCGCGTTCCGCTACCGGGTCCTGCAGGTGACCGTCTGGCGTAATCCGAGATCGAGCGGGGCGCCAGGGTGGCACTCACCAGTGAACGGGGTGGCAGCTCACCAGCCACGTGCGAGAGGGAGGCTCATGACGTCGCGGGCGCCGCGGCTCGGGGCGCCCGTCACCGACCCCCGCCGACCTAAGTCAAACGACGTGGGACATATACGCCAGTTTGCCGAGGCCGGGTGTCGATACCCCAGCGTAGATTCGAGCATGCGGAAGGGACGACGAGAGCGACCTGCACCGCAATCCTGTCACCGGTTCGTGAGGGGTGCGGCCGGGTTCCCGCGTCTGTACATAGGAAGAGGTGGATGCTCGTGACGCGGGGCGCTTTGATCGACTTGCTTGCCTTGCGCCGACCGGACGATACGGCTGTCGAGACAGGCGAGCAGCGAACGTCTTATAAGCAGCTTCTCGACCTCACCCACGCAATACGAGAACAGATTACGCGAAGCCCTGCCGGGCCGGGACCGATCGTCATCGCGGACGATCCGGGTGCCGGTGCGTGTGCCACTATCGCGGCCGCTCAGGCCCTGGGCCGAGCGTACGTCCCGCTGTCAGCCAGTCATCCTGCCACGCGAATTCAGCAGATACTCGCTGCCGTTGAGCCGGCGCTTATTGTGCAGTCAGACCGGACAGCCACCCGCATGGCTGAAGTCCTGTCAGGCCGTTACCCGCTCTTGACAATTTCACGCCAACTGGACAACCTGTCATGGGCGCGGCCACCGGAGCCGGTAGTCAGCGGCGCCTCTCCGATTAACAGCGACATCGCCTATGTCATGTTCACATCAGGGACCACTGGCAGGCCCAAGGGGGTTCCAGTCAGGACAGAATCCCTAATGGCATATCTTGATGTGGCGACGAAGCATTTCGGCGTGCAGCCGGGGGATCGCGCCTCGCACTTCTTTGAGCTCACGTTCGATCTCAGCGTGCACGACATTTTTGTGACGCTCCTCGGCGGGGGAACGCTCGTGGTCATCCCGGCGGAGCAGCGAATACTTCCCGCGCGCTTTCTCCGCGAGAAAGAGATCTCTCACTGGTTCTCCGTGCCGTCGGCGGCCGAATCGCTCCATCGTGTCGGTGCCCTGAGGCCTGGAATCTTCCCGCATCTCCGGCAGACGCTGTTCTGCGGCGAGCCGCTCCGCTGGCCGGTTACCGAAGCCTGGCAAACCGCCGCACCAGACTCCTCCATCGTCAACCTTTATGGCCCGACGGAAGCCACGATCGCGATCTCTTACTACGTTGTACCCAGGCGCAGATCGCGGTCGAACGACATCTACGGGATTGTACCGATTGGCCAGGTCTTCGAAGGCCAGCACGGCAGGATCCTCAGCAGGCCTGAGGCGGGCGAGCGACCCAATCGCGGTGAATTGTGGTTGAGCGGCTCGCAGGTGATCTCAGGCTACCTTGACGCGGGAGATGGCCATGACGCCTTCGCGTCCGGCCCGGACGGCGTAACTTGGTACCGCACAGGGGACGCCGTCGAGCGGGACGGCGACGGACTGCTCCACTTCGTGGGGCGTACCGACCACCAGCTCAAGATCTCCGGGTACCGCGTCGAGCCCGCCGAAATCGAGGATGCGATTCATCGCGCTTTCCCTGCCTGCCGCAGCGTCGTCGTCCGATGTGACCAGGGCAAGCGCCGCGGCCTGGTCGCTGCGATCTTCTGCGAAGAAGGAGACGGGCCTGCCGCGTCAGCCGTACGGGAGGCGTGCGCCAGCAGGCTGCCTTCGTACATGATCCCGGCTCATGTCGTCGAACTCGCCTCATGGCCGGTAAACGCCAACGGCAAGATAGACCGGGCTGCCGTGCGGCGCCAGCTGGAGGAGCACACCGGCCCTGATGTAGTCGCGCAACACGGAACGGAGTCATGAAAAATCACTCAGAGCATGAAATCCGCGGTGCGGTCCGCCGCCTCGTCGCCGAGCGGGTTGACGAGGTATCGCTTGATGATTCAGCAAGCCTTCTTGAAAAAACCAGCCTTGATAGCCTGGGCGTTGTCGAGCTTCTCGTTGCGATCGAGGAAGAGTTCAGCATCAGCATCGACGTCGTGACGGTCGATCCTGAGTCACTTCTGTCGATCAGCGGGCTAACACGTCATCTGTCGATGCTCATGGACGAACCTAATGGCGGCTAGCGACATCTGGCTGGTGGGCGACGAGGTCGCTTGCCGGACTGCGCGGGAGTGGTCACAAGAGAAACCTTCTGCTGCTCCCATAAACATGGTCACCGCATCCGACCTCGCCCACCGCGCGGCCGACCCCTCCGCTGGACCGCGCGGGCCAGAGCCCTGGCTGATATCCATGAACTCCACCACGATCATAGGCCGGACCGTCTTGGAACGCTTCGACGGACGCGCCGTCAATATCCACCCGGGCCGCTTGCCCGACTTCGCGGGCCTTTACGCCGTACAGTGGGCAATTCGCCTCGGCGAGAGCGCCACGGCCGCTACCGCGCACTTCATGACCGAGACTCTGGATGCCGGCGACGTGATCCATGCGGCTCCTGTTCCCATCAGGCCGCGCGACACGGGACTTTCAGCGTGGCTGCGATGCCTCCGAGCCCAGGCGGGAGTCCTCAAGTGGCTTCTTACCGAAATCGCGGCAGGTCGCGAACTTCCCCGGGTCAGCCAGGATCTTTCCCGGCTACGTTATTTCAAGGCCGCAGACGCGCTCGGAGACCAGCTTCCCAGCCATCTTCATGCCGTAGAGGCGGAGCGGTGGGTGCGGGCAGGAAACTACCTGCCCTTGTCCTCTCCCACATACCACCCGACGCTGGTGATCCCCAGCCCGAGCCTCACGCTGTGGCTCGACGAAGTTGCGGTAGCCGACTGCGGAGCAGCCACGGATCTGGCGCCTAGAGAAGCCAGGGTCCTAGACGGGAAGCTGGTCGTCGGATGCGCGGCAGGCTCTGTGCTCTTGCTGAAGCGAGCGCGCGTCGTTGCCAGCGCCCGGCTTCCCTCCCAGTGGTCGCGCGCCGTCGAGAATCTAAGCCGAAGTCCCGTCCGTGTGGACGATCGAAACGCCGATCGCCCGGCGCCGGCGGACGTGGCCGCCGCGGAGGTTCCCCGGGAATGACCGTCGAGCTCTCTCCCATCACTAACGCGGATATAGCGGCGGTGGCGGACTTCCTGCACGTCAACTACCAGGACCGGGTCCCCTGGGCCCGCACGCGCCTCGCGGGGCCATGGAAGGCAGAGGCACCTAACCACGGATTCCTCCTGCGCGACGGGCAGCGCATCGTCGGCGCGCACACGGCTTTCTACTCAGAGCGCCTAGTAGCGGGAAGAGTGGAACGGTTCTGCGACCTGGGCACGTGGTACGTGCTGCCCGAATTCCGGTCCCACAGCATCCGGCTCCTCATTGCGTTGCTGGCGCAGGACGGTTACCATTTCACCGCCCTTACGCCCAGTCACAGGGTCACGTCGATCCACACCCGGCTCGGATTCCACCCTCTTGACACTTCCGCGGCCCTCATTCCAAACCTGCCGTGGCCGACCCCGCCGGGCCGAACGACGATCAGCGCCGACCCGGATGTTATCGAAAGCACACTCGCCGGGACTGAGCTAAAGCTCTACCACGACCACGCACAAGCGCTAGCAGCTCGTCACATAGTGCTGCTCCGCGGCTCGGACTCTTGTTACGTGATGTACCGGCCTACCACGATCAAGGCCGTACCGCTCGCCGTAATCGTCCACGTCAGCAATCCCCAGCTATTCCATCAGGCCATTTTGCCGTTGACCCGTCATCTGCTGGTCCGTCATCGGCTGCTGGCGACTCTGGCTGAGCTACGGATCATCGGCCACAGGCCGCCCCTCTCGTTCAAGGTGACTTCGTGGCCCAAGATGTACCGCAGCGCCAGCCTGGAACCTGATCAGATTGACGACCTGTACAGCGAATTCGTATGCGTACCGTGGTAGACGGGTCCCGGAAACGTCAGTGGTGCGTCCATCTGGCGGCCATCAGGATGACGTGCTGCCGTCCTCGTAAAGCCAGCCCGCATCGTCCCTGGTGAGGGCCACCGCTTCCACCATCGAGTGGACGCCGAGCTTGGCCATGATATTCCGCATGTGGGTGCGGACGGTGTTCACGGAGAGGTGCAACTGTTTCGCCACGACGGCACGGTGCGCGGCGCCCTCCGCCAGGCAAGCGAGCACGGCACGCTCGCGTGCCGTGAGCTTGTTGAGCAGGAGTTCGTTCTCCCGATGCCGGTCTCGGCCCCATATGAGCAGCTGTATGACATCAGCCGTTTCGCTCGGAGGCAGCCAGCTCTCACCCCGGGCAACACCGCGGATCACACGCAGCAGATGTTCCAGGGATTCGTCCTTGCGTACCCAGGCGGCTGCCCTGGCCCGCAATGCCTTAGCGATGCGTTCAGGTTCGGACGAAAAGCTGAGCATGACTACCCGGGTCGGCTCGTTGCCGCCGGAGAGCTTCTCGCACAGGCGGTTCGCGGCACCCTCCGGCAGATCGCCATCGAGCAGCATGACTTCGGCGCATTTTCCCGCCAGCGGCCACGGGCCTGGTGCTTGCAGCTGGACGGCATCCATCACTTCTATGTCATCTTCGCCGTCGAGCCGGGCTGCCAGCACGTCAGCGAAAGAGCGTTCCTGGTCCGCGATGAGGACATTGATCGCCATGGTTCTGTACCTTCCTGCAGCGACACGACCGAGAGATCATGGGCTACGTCCTGAAGCCATCGACGGCGGACCCGCGACGGGCGATAGCAGCGGCCTGGATTCGGCTGTGCGCGCCAAGCTTGGCCAGAACGCGCCCTATATGACTACGTAGGGTGCTGGTCGCGAGGTTCATTTCGCGGGCCATCTGCCCAGTGCTTTGACCCGCCACGATCCGTTGCAGAACCTGCCTTTCACGCGGCGTGAGCTTCCGGAGAAGGTCCTCCGGCGGTGACGGCACCGTGCGCCGGCTTGGCTGGCGCAAGGAGCCTGGGTCGAAGGCCATCCGGCCGGCGCTGGCCACCTCAAGAGCAGCCGCGATCGTTTCCGGCTTCTGGTCCTTGCCGAGGAATCCTGCGACGCCGATCTTCTTCGCTTCCGACACCACCGCAGGGTCAGTGACGCAGGAGAAGACCACGATCTTCGTCTCCGGAACGCAGCGTCGTATCGCCCGAGCGACATCGAGGCCGCTGCCGTCCGGGAAGCGCAGATCGAGCAGACAGGCATCCGGACGGTTCGTGGTTACGGCGGCGATGCTATCGCTGGCGGTCGTCGCGATGGCCAAGACCGGATGACCGCGTGCCTGGAGCATCGTGGCGAAGGCCTCGCAAAAAATGCGATTGTCGTCACACAGGACAAGCCGCACCTGCGGCCCTCCCTCTCATACGGGACGTTGCCGGAGCAGCCATAGTTTCCCCCGCTTCCCGCCAAGGCTGCTGCGGCCGCAGTCAGGTCTTCCGTGGTGTCCGAGAGCCTCGCGTGCTGCGGGCTCCACTGGGCAAGCGCTTCCGCTTCGGACTGCCGGATTCCGTGGCACACCCGCCGCGGCTCCTCCGCGCAGCCATACCTATCGTTCATTCGCGCTCCTCCCGCAGAGGCCCGAGCACGCTAGATTGTTCCCTCCGCCGAGGCCGGCGAGGCCGGCCTCGGCGATAACAGCGGTCTGGTCAGCCTCGGCCTGCTCCACCAGGGCATCGCGCTCGATGAGCGCGACGTGAACCAGGGCTTGCGTGGCCGCGGCCCTGTGAAGCACGCAAGACCACTCGGCCGAACCGTTGCTGCCGAACAAACCTTAACAATCGGGCCATCTCGCGGAAAGGGGCCACTCGGGTACATCAGGTTCATATATGGCCAAAACGTGGCTTCATCGTTACACACAGACATTAAGAGATCGTGAAGTCGTACGTGATCTTGAGGTTTTGCGCCGCGGCCTGCCCGCGGCCGAGACTCGTGATCATGCTGATCAAGGTGCCGGCGCAGTGGCCCGACCGGGACCTGGACCGGCGCATCGCCGCGTTCGCGCTGCCCGCGCTCGGGTCGATCGCCGCCGAGCCGGCCTACAGCCTGGCCGACACCGCCATCGTCGGCCACCTGGGCCGGACCCCGCTCGGTTCCCTGGCCATCGCGACCACCGCGCTGACCATGACGGCCTGGCTGGCCATCTTCCTGACCACCGCGACGACGTCGGCGGTGGCGGGGCTGGCGGCCGGGCGGGCCGCCTGCCGCGCGGCCCGCTCGGCCGGGGCGGCCTACCTGGTGGCCGCGGTCGGCGGAGCCGCGGTCGCGGTCCTCGTGGTGGTGGCGGCGCCCGGGGTCGCCGCGCTGCTCGGCGCGCACGGGCTCGTGCTGGCCGGGTCGGCCGAGGTGCTGCTGGCCAACGCGGCCTACCTGTCCGGCGACCTGGCCGAACAGCAACGGCACGGCCAGCGTGCGATCGAGCTGGCCCGCGCGGCGCCCGGCCGGGAAGGCCTCGCCCTCGCCCTGACCGCATCGACCATGTCCGCGATCACCGGCACCGGCATCGGGCCCGCCACCGAGGCCGCGCTGGACGAAGCGGCCGAGGTGGTCGCCACGCAGCCGGACTTGTTCACCGAGACGATCATGCGCCACTGGCGGGCGCGGCTGTTCGCCCTCCAGGGGCAGGCCGAGGCCGCCGAAACGGAGGTCGCGCGGTGCTGGGCCGCGGGCCGGGTCGGCGCCGTCCCCTTGGTCGAGTTCCTCGCCCCGCTGGCCGAAGCGCGGCTCGCGGCCGCCCGGGGCGACACCGCCGCGGCCGCCGCGGCGCTGCGCCGGGCCGCCGACAGCGGGCAGCTGGCCGCGATCACCATGCTCGTGCCCGCCGCGCTGGCCGACCTGGCCTGCGTGGCCGCCGTCGCGGGCGACGAATCCGCCGCGACCGCCGCCATCGCCGAGACCCGCGCCCTGCTCGGCGGCCGCCACCAGGCGATCACGCAGGCCACGCTCGGCTACGCCGAGGCCGTCCTGGCGTGGCACCGCGGCGAGCTGGCCGAAGCCGAGCACCTGGCCCGCGCGGCCGTCCAGCAATGGCACCAGTGCGGCGACCGGATGGACGCCTGCGACGGCCTGGAGCTGCTCGGCGTGCTCGCCACGGCCCGCGAGCGCCCCGCCGACGCGGCCCGGCTGCTGGCCGCCGCGGCGGCGGCCCGGCCCCAGCTGGGCTACCTGACGCCCGGTTTCGCCGCGGACCGCCGCGCTGCCGCCCGGGCCGCCGACGACGTCCGGCGCGCCCTCGGCGAGGAGGAGTTCGGCCGGGCCTGGGCCCGGGGCCAGGCGCTCACCCTCGACGCGGCGGTGGCCCTGGCCGCCCGCCACGGCGGCGGCCGCAAGCGGCCCGCGGCCGGATGGGCCAGCCTCACCCCCGCCGAGCTCGAGGTCGTCCGGCTGGTGGGCCGGGGGCTGCGCAACGAGGCCATCGCCCGCCAGCTGTTCATCGCGCCCAGCACGGTCAAGGTGCACCTGTCCCACGTCTTCACCAAGCTCGGCGTCACCACCCGAGCCGAGCTGGCCGCCCAGGCCGCATTGCGGGGTGAGCATGCCTCGCCTTGACAGGGTGGTGACTTTACTCCTCCAGCAGACCTGCGGCCGCGAACGCCCGGTGGTAGATCTCCCGGATGACCTGCCGCTTGCGGGCGTTGTACTGCATGACGTGCTCTCCGCGCCGGACGTACTTGCGCTGATCGAAGCCCTCGACCCGGACCACGAGCCTGGCCGGCTCACCCTGATCACCCGGATGGGCGCACGCCGGATTCGTCAGGCGCTGCCCCCGCTGGTCGAGAAGGTGGCGGCCAGCGGGGCCGCCGTGGTATGGGTATGCGACCCGATGCACGGCAACACGGTCGAGGCGGCCAGTGGTCATAAAACGAGGTACTTCGACGACGTGCTGGACGAGGTCGCCGGGTTCTTCGAGGTGCACCGCGCACTCGGCACTCACCCCGGCGGCATCCACATCGAGTTCGCCGGCGACGACGTCACCGAATGCATCGGCGGCGGCCACCACAACGCCGAGAGCGACCTGAGCCACCGCTATGAGACGACGTGCGATCCCCGGCTCAACCGGAGCCAGTCCCTGGACCTGGCCTTCCGCGTCGCCGAGCTGTACCGCCACCACCTCGGCGCCGAGGGCGACGTTTGAGCCTCCGTCGCGCCGATCACCGGGACTGGGCGATGATCCGACCCGCCGAGGACCTCGCCCTGTACCGCGCGGACATGGCCCGCTGGGAGCACGCCGAGCGCGGGGACCTGCCGGGCTGGCGGCCGTCCCTGCGCGACTGGGTGCGAGGCCGGTGAGGCGGCCGTGGTCGAGGGGGTCAAGGGCACCCGGTTGGCGAAGGATTTATATCCCGAACGGACCTGGTGCCTGCCCCGGTGCCGCTACCAGTCAATCCCCTGGAGCAGGTCGCGAACGCCAGATCAGCGCGGCGCAGGATGGCCGGCCTAACCGGGCAGGAGGTCGTCGCGGAGCGCGGCCCACTGCAGGGAATGGCTGATGCCTTCGGCGAGGTCGTACTGCGGCCGCCAGCCCAGCAGTCGCTCCGCGCGGTCGATCCGGGTGCAGGCGCCGGCGGCGTCCCCGGGCCGCCGGCCCGCCTCGCGCGCCTCGACCGGGCGGTCGGCCACCCGGTTGAACGTGGCGAGAAGTTCCCGGACCGTGGTGCCCGTGCCGGTGCCCAGGTTGATGGCCGTGGCCGGCCCGGGCAGGGCGTCGAACCGCGTCAGCGCGGCCACGTGCGCGCCGGCCAGGTCCCAGACGTGGACGTAGTCCCGCAGGCCCGAGCCGTCCCTGGTGGGCCAGTCGGTCCCGGTGATCACGAACGGGTCGCCGTCCCGCTGCGCCTGGATCATCTTGCCCAGGGCGTGCGTCGGCCGGGCCAGCTGAAGCCCGGTCCGCATCCTGGGGTCGGCGCCGATCGGGTTGAAGTACCGCAGGGACAGCACGCGGATGGGCTGGGAGGCGGCGATGTC
>JBKQQQ010000023.1:0-9895 GCA_052144275.1 Streptosporangiaceae bacterium | reverse complement strand
CACCGGGTACCCCCCTTGAGCGCATGACGCCTGTCCGGGCACGCCGCTTACCTCCGAACGCGACGTGGCCCGGCTCCTCAGCGCCGTAGAGAGGCTGGCGGTCGGGGACCCGCCGGCTCGTGTCCGCTGTGACCCGCCAATACCGGGAAATCGCCGATCTCACCGGCATCCCGCTCGGCAGCGTGAAGTCAAGCCTGCATCGCGCCCGGTGCCGACTCCGCGCCGAACTCTGCGCTTTCGCGCCCGGAGCTAGCCCAGCGTGCCGCCGGGCCGCACACGGCATGCTGCCCCGTCCAGATCGCAGACGTCACCGCCTCGAACCTGCGCAGGTGGCGGCGAGACCGGCATTATCACCATCCCGTGCCGCACCAATCGCCTCCTCAGCGGCAGTCATGGCCATCGAGCGCCCTTCAGATGTCCGGGGGGCTCTTATCCCATGGCGGTCAGTAGACCGTGTACGGGGTCTATGGTTCTGATAAGCCGCATCTGCCGGGCGGGAATGCCATTAAATGCTTAAATCCAGAACGTACTGACGTGATAACAGCCGTGGATCGCGCTTCGCCCCGGCGGCCAGATCCGGCGGGTGCCGTCGATGGCGACCGGCAGGACCGGCACCTGGCTGGTGACCGCGATTATAAAGGCGCCGTCTTTGAACTCGCCGATCGTGCCGTCCGGGGAGGTGGTTCCCTCCGGGTAGACCAGCAGTGAATGCCCGGCCGCCAGGGCCCGGGCGGCCGCCTGGTCGATCCGGCCGAGGTCGGGGGAGTCCCGGTCCACCTCGATCATCCCGATGGCGCGCATCGCGGGGCCGAGCAGCCAGATCTGGAACATCTCGCGCTTGGCCAGGACCCGCAGCGACAGCGGCAGCGCCCGCAGGTGCGCCATCGGGTCCAGGTTGGACACCACCACGTAGGCGGTATCCGCCCTGATGTGCTCCAGGCCGTGGACAGTCACCCGCGCCCCCACCGCGCGCAGCCACGCCGTCGCCCACCACCGCACGATCCGGTCGGTGACCGGCGAGTCGGCCCGTGCCGGCCCGCGGCACAGCACGAGCACGGCGACCGCCAGGGTCGCCAGCACGCCCGCGAGAAACGTCGGCACCGTGCGCCAGCACACCCATCCATCCTTCCGGCGCACGCTGGCATGCGTCCGCGGGGTGCCCATCTGCATGATGCGGCGGCCGCCGGCAGGCGGGACTGCCTGCGGCGCATCGTTTCGGGCGCCGCCGCCGCCGGCGCCCCGGTCGGCAGCGTTCAAGGGGACACCCATCTGGCCGGCAGGGCTTGTGCAGGCGCTTTGCTGATCGCCGCGTCGGCCGGCGCCTCGCCGCGTCGTTGTGGCTGGGCGCAGGCCGACGCGGCAGCCTCGGTCAGGACTTGCTGATGGCGATCTTCTTGGCCTCTTCGTGCTTCGGTTCCGGGATGCGGATCTCCAGGACCCCGTCCTTGTAGGTCGCGGTGATGTCGGCCTCTGTCACGCCCTTCGGCAGCGGCAGCGACCGGGAAAACGACCCGTAGCGCACCTCCCGGCGCAGGTAGCCCTTCTCCTCCCGCTTTTCCTCCTGGCGGCGTTCGGCCTCGATGTGCAGCGTCCCGTCCGAGACGATCAGCTCCACGTCCTTGTCCGGGTCGACGCCGGGCAGATCGGCGCGGACCACCAGCGCGCCGTCCAGCCGGTATTCCTCGACCCGGATCAGGTCCCCGGCCTCCAGCCAGCGCGGGAACCCCATGGGCCGGAACGGCATCATCCGCAGCCACTCCTCGAACAGCCGGTCGAAGCGGCTGAAGACGTCGGCTGCTTCGCCGCGAGGCTCGCGTCTCATCAGACCTGGCATGGTCCTCATCTCCTGGCCGCCAGGCAATGCCGCAGCCCGGCGGGCCGGTAGGGCCGTTGGTCCCCTGGTTCCCGGTTCCAGGTGGGCGGCTGAGCAGCGGGGCGGCCGGATCATCGGGGGCAGCCAGGTAGCCGGGCGGGACCCGGGCCATGACCTGGCCCAGCGTGGTGCTGGCCCGGCTGGCCGGCGGGACCTGGCCGAGTCTGCTGACCCCGGTGACCCCGGCCAGCGACCCGCCGGGGCTGATGACGGGAAACGCGGACTGCGCCGAGCCCAGGGCGATCGAGTCGATGAAGTCGGCGACGGTCATCCAGGTGCCGCCGATGTCCGGGTCCGGGGTCATGATGTCGCCGACTCGCAGCCCGGCCAGGGCGGCGGCAGCGGTTTCCGCCGTGGCCTCGGCCGCAGCCGCGCTCATCACGAACACCCCGATCAGGGCAAGCCACAGCCCGTCGGCATCAGCCCAGAGTAGAACCTCGCCGAGGCCGGCGATCATGAGCACCGCGCCGATGGCGCGGCCAGCCGCGGCGGCCGACTGCGCGGCGCGCACCCGGTCTCCGGTACGCCGCCACAGGAACGCGCGCAGGATCCGCCCGCCGTCAAGCGGCGCGCCGGGAAGTAGGTTGAAGACCGCGAGCAGGGCGTTCATCGCGGCCAGCCAGCCCAGCGCGGCCACGGCGATACCCGGCCCGCCCCCGGCGCGCACCGCTGCGGCCATCCCGCCGAAGATCAGCCCGGCGGCCAGGCTGGCCGCCGGTCCCGCCGCGGCGATCCGCACGTCAGCCCGGGCGGTCGACGGCTCGCCGCCCAGCTCGGACACCCCGCCCAGCGCCCACAGCGTGATCGAGGTGACCGGCACGCCGTAGCGGCGGGCCACCAGCGAATGCGCCAGCTCATGAGCCAGCAGCGCGGCCATGAACGCCGCCGCGCACGGAACGGCCACCACCCAGTACGCGACCGCGGGCTGGTGAGGCGTCATCGTCGGCAGGACCTGGCCGCCCAGCAGCCAGCCGATCATCATGATCATGACCAGCACGCTCCAGTGCATGCCGACCCGGATGCCGGCCACCCGGCCCAGCGGCACGGTCTGCTTCATCGCTCCCGCCGCCCTTCACCACCCCGTGCCTGGCAGGAGACCTGCTGGCTAATTTCCAGCCTCGGGGCTATTCACTTGAGCGGACCAGATGAGAACAGACCGCTAGATGCTGTGGTTGTGGCAGCTTGGCGCACCAAGATCTTGCGGCTGGTCCGGTCAGCTGAATACCCCCGTCCAGCCTTATGCGGACTTATCCAGGCGGGCAGGGCCGTAGGTCACCTGCAGGGCAGGGCCTCATGCCCTGCTACACGTCGATGGTGATTCCGCATGACCACCGGCCCGCCGCGTCCGGCGCGCAGTGTAGGTCGTGCAGCGACGCCCCCTTCGGCGCCGCGACGGTGATCTCCGCCTCGCTCACGTCGGCCAGCTGCAAGGCCAGGACAACGCCGCCCTCCGGCGTCGGCCGGACGTCTACCGCGACCGGGATCTCGCCATCGGCGTCCAGCCGGTAGATCACCTCATCGATGACCGCTACGAGCAGGTCCTCATCTGAGCCCGCGATGAAGCGCCGCTTGGCCGTGCGCCGTGGCCGGGCAGCCGTAACGACCGCGAAACTGTCCACCAGCCCCCGTACCGCCTCGGCCAGACACGCCTCCCGTGTCGGCGCCCATGCCTCCACGCGCAGGTCAGCGGTATGCAGGACGGTCCGGTGCCCACGGCCGCCCGGCGCCTGCCGTTCCCTGAGCCGGGCCAGCTCCTCATCCACCTCCGCCCGTGTGCTGATCTCATCCAGCTGCGCCTGGAGCTGATCATCGCTCAGCGCGGGACCCGGGCCGCCCGGGGTACCCGGCGTCAGCAGGTCATCGAGCGCGGTTGCCCGTGCCTGCAGGTCAGCCTCCTCAGCCTCGGCGCGGCGGAAGGCCACGTCGGCGTCTGTCACGTCACCGGAGATCCCGGCGAAGGCCTCGGCGATGCTGGCCTGGGCGTGCGCCGCGGTGTAGGCGGCCTTGATCGTTTCCTTCTGCATGCCGAACGCCTCGATCTTCTCCTGCAGCCGGCGCCCGGCGTCGGTCATCTTCTCTTCCTCGGCGCGCAACGCAGCCTGCTGTTCCCGCAACCGGGAAACCTGAGCCAAAATCGCCGTGCGGCGGGCCAGTGCCTGCCTCGCCAGGTCTTCCCGGCCAGCCAGCACCGCCTGTTCCGCCTGCTCGCTCAGCCGATCCGCGGCTTGCTGCAGGCCGCTTGCCCGCAGCTGCGCCCGCGTGCGGCTGGCTGCGATCTCCGCCGTGCCGCGGCGGACCTCGGCCAGCAGCTCCTGCAGCTGGACGTAGGAGTAGTCCACCAGCTCACGCGGATCTGCGGCGCGGTCCAGGACCGCGTTCATCTTGACGTTATACAGTTCCGTGATCCGGCGTGCGATGCTCATCGGCGCACCTCCACTCGCCCGCCGCGCCCGGGTGGCGTGACTGATGCCCTGAGGCCGTTCACGGCCTGGCCGCTGTCACGATCCCCGGCCGTGGAGTGAGAGCACAATGGGCTTTAGTCCCAGGTCAGCCCGGAAATTGGTCATGAGCGACGAGATGAGGTCATCGAAAATCCTCGCGGTCTCCTGGGGACGCATGGAGATCGAGGGGATCGGGACGGGCAAGGATTTCAAGCTCTACCCGGGCGGCGGCCGGGAATGGGACTGGAACGAGACCGGGACCCGGCACTCGCCTGGCATCCAGCCCGCCGACGTGGAAGAACTCCTGGCCCACGGCGCTACGGTCGTGGTGCTGTCCCTGGGCATGAACCGTCGGCTCCAGGTCGGCCCGGGCACGCTGGATTACCTGGCGAGCCGGTCCGTCGCAGCGCACGTGGCCGAGACACGCGAGGCAGTGAAGATCTACAACGACCTCGCAGACGGCGTACCAGTCGCCGGGCTGTTCCACTCGACCTGCTGACGTCCCGGCGCGCGCTCGTGCCCGGGTCATGAAAATGGCCTGAGCTCCCCTCCGTCGGCATTGCCCGGATCAGGTCCTGAGGGTCGCCGTCCAGCTTCTCCGCTGTCGGCTTCTCAGCCGTTCCGCCCGCGTCCGGTCTCCCTAGGCAGGGTCAACGGCACGACATGGACCAGGTCATTTCCTCCGCCGCCAGTCAGCATCTAGCGCCCGTCGGCCAGGCCATGGGCCAGGCCATGGGCCAGGGCATGGACCGCGGCGCGGGCGACGCGCTGCACGTCGATGCTCAGCTCCAGGTGGGCCAAGGGATCTAGCCGCTGCGTATCGCAGCCGTGCTCGCTGACAAGCGCATGCTGCCGGAACTGCCACGGCAGCGACGGGATGATCGCGTGGAAGGCGCGCAGCCAGCTGGTATCCCTGACCCTGCCGGGCAGCGCCACGTTGACCGCTGATCCCTCGGCGCCGGGCCCGCTGGTACCGGCGGGCAGGCCGGTGCAGGAAAACAGCGTCGCCGGATGCTGGTGCAGGCTGATCGTGAGCACTCGCGGATCGTCATAGAACGCGGCCTGCGCCACGTCGCCGTGGTGCGCGTCGATGTCCACCTCGGCGACGCTCTCGGTGCATTGTCTCAACTGCCAGGCGATCGCGATCACTGGGTCGTTTTAGACGCCGAACCCGCTGGCGCGAGCGGCCATCGCGTGATGCATGGGGGGCAGATTCAAACGGTGTTGGCAGTGACTGGCTAGCGGCGGGCGCTAACCGCAGCGTAATTCGGGTGGGCTCGCCCATGCTGCGGAATGGTACGGACTCCGTGAAGAGCACATGGAAGGTGCATCAGAGGTAGACGGCAGGTGGTTGAGGGCTTGTAGATATGCGGTGTGTCCAGATGTCCTGGGTTGCGCGGCGTCGTTGGCAGCTGAGTCCACGCGAAGGCGCCCTCGCTGGACGGGTGCCTTGCGGCCAGTGCTTCTACCTGCGGATTTGGGAGTTCCCCGGCTCCTGCAGGGGCCTGTACGTGGCTGTCCGTAGGATCGGCCCTGCGGGAGCGGCGGCATGCGTACATATGGTGTACAGCGCGCCTGGCATGAGCATCATCCAGCATCGTTTGCGCAGGTCAGTGGCAGTGTGGAGGTGCAGGCAGGAGCGTACTGTAAAACCGTCGGCTCAGCCTACGTTGGTTCGAACCCAACACCTGCCACCACCTGCGAAAACGGCCCGCTGGCTGCGGAAACGCGGCTATGCGGGCCGTTTCTTCTCTGTCCCGGCGCGTGTCACCTTGTCGCGCTGTAGACCGCTGTGTTGCGGGGTCCACGGACACATACGGACGGGGACGGGGGCCAGGGAGCGGTGTGCGTAGCCGCTTGATGGGGTGCGGGTGCCCGGCCCGGGGCGTGTTCGGGCTTGACGTGCGCCGCCGAGTCGGGCGTGCATCCCCGTGTGTCCGCCCGGCCCGCGTGATTTCCCGGGGACGAGGGCGGCCGGGAAGGCGGGTGCCTTGATGGCTGGCGGTCCGGGAGAGCGTGACGCTTGCCGGGCGGGCGGGCGGGCGCGGGTCGCCCGTACGTTCGTAGGCGGGGTGCTCGGCCCCGGTCACCCGTGCGGGGATGCGGCCGTCTTGCTGGTGAGCGAGCTCTTCGGTAATAGTGTCCGGCACAGCGGCTCGGGCGCTCCCGGGGAGACGGTCACGGTCACGGTCACTGTCGCGGTCAGGGCGGGGGACGGCATGGTCCGAGTCGAGGTCAGTGACCGGGGCGGGCCTGGGGTGCCGGAACTGGGTCCTGCTGGCCGGGATGCGGAAGGCGGTCGCGGGCTTCAGCTCGTTGCGGGCCTCGCGGCGCGGTGGGGGTGGCGGCGGCGCGGCGGGCGGTGACCTGGTTCGAGCTGTCGCACGGCTGATTTCTCCGCCCGGCGATGGACCTGGCATTGACCTGGCGTGTACCTCGTCTGTGCGAGGGGGCCGATGCCTGCCCGCTGCGGCGCAGGTCGTCGGCGTCGGCTGCCTGGCCAGGCGGGAGCGGCGGGCCGCATCGTCCAGGCCGACCGCCGCGTACTTCCTGACCTGGCTCATCGCCGCCTGCTCGTCCCACGAGGCGCGGCTCAGCAACCGCTGCGACCTGTCCGGCGTCCGGTCCCCGACGTGTTCCGCGACCGACCAGCAGTTCCGCGACGGGAGCTCGCCAGCCAGCGCGGACATGTATTTCCCCGCCTGCAGCCAGGTCTGCGTCCGGGCGAAGCACGACCGCAGCAGCCCCATCAGGGCAGACCTCTCCCGCAGCGCCCGCCCTGCCCCTATCCTGGCAGCAGCAGCCGCCTTAGATTCATTTGTCAGCACAAACACATGATTCAGAGGCGGCTGCGCTCACGTCACGAGTTTCTACAGCCTCGCGCGTCCCCGCAGCTCAGGACCCGATTGGCTGCTGCCGTACTAGTGGGCGGAGAGGGCACGCCTTGAAGCAGCGACAGTTCAACTTGGCCGACCTCTTCGAGATCGTCGTCGATACCGTTCCTCACCGTCTGGCACTTGTGGTGGCTGGATCGTCGGGCCTCACCTGCCGTCAACTTGACGAGAGGGCCAACCGATTCGCCGATCACCTTCGCTCGACGGGGATCAGAGCGGGTGAGCGCGTGGGGATCCTGGCTCAAAATCGAGCCGGTCAGGATCAATACGCGGCAGCTGTTGTCCGAATCGACCTCCGCACTGCAGATGATCTCTACATCCTCTACGCGGGCGGCACCACTGGCATGCCGAAAGGGGTCATCTGGCGTCACGAAGGCATCTTTTTTGCGGCTTTGGGAGGTGGAGGATGGGGCGGCCCGCCGATCTCGGATGCAACGGAGCTGGCCGATCGGATCTCGATCGATGAGCCGGCACGGGTGGTCGTGATGGCGGTTGCTCCTCTAATGCACGGAAATGCCCAGTGGGCAATATGGAACGCGTTCTTCATGGGTGGCACGGCCGTCCTCTATGACGAGGCTCACTTTGACCCTGAGCTCGTCCTGGTCAGAAGGTTCTCCACCACCCAGGGCTCTGTGGCTGCCTCCGCAACCGTCAGCCAGATCGATCCCGTCCACACGCCTTGAGCGCCAAGTGCCATCGCCGCCGCTATATGACCGTGCGTAGCGCCGACACACGGCGAATCAGTGCAGACGGGCCGTCCGTACAACAATCGCTTCGTCTCCATCGTCACGATCAAGAACAGCAAAGTGACGTGGTGGCGGGACTACCTTGACCCGCTAGCAGTGTTCGATGACCCGCTAGCAGTGTTCGATGCTGCAGGTTGGCCCAGCAGTCCCGACTAATTTCGACCTGCTCAGCGTCGCGCTACCTGGAGGCGGCGACGCGAGGCTGGTCATGGATGGCGGCTCCGACCTACGTGAGGGACCCCACGCGGCCGAGCGTTTCCTCCAGCCAGTCGAACATGCGCTGCGCGGACAGCAGCGGAGAGCCGACCTGGCAATGGTCCTCCGCGCCTTCCTCGGCGGTAAAGAGCTGGAAGGTCTTGTCGCAAGTAAGCGCGTCGAACAGCTGCCTTGCCTGCCCCGAATACCACAGGTCGCCCTCAGAGTCGATCACGAGCGTCGGACAGGTGATCTTCTCGGCGATCCCCTCCAGCGTGTAGTCAAGGGCCTTGAGGAAATATCCGGCCGGGGAAGAGGCCCCGAAGGTAAACATCCCGTTCTCTATGCCCCACCTGGAGTCGGTACTCGCATCCATCATCGCTCGCATCACCTCGTCGCACCCGCTCGGATCGCTGCGCACCCAGTCGATGGCGGCTTGGCGCGACATGCCGCTCGGCAACCGATTCGCCATGAAGTCAAAGACGCCTCCGTTGGCGATGCACGCCGCGAGCCGGTGCTCGAACGCCGCGGCCCGAGGTGCCAGGTAGCCGCCGAAACTGATGCCCAAGAGGGCGATGCGCTCCGGATCGACCGTCGGAAGGTCCAGCACGTAGTCGACGACCGGCGTGACCACCGCCTCCCAGTCCGGCCGAAAGCCGGGGCCCTGCTCGCGGATCACCGCTCCCTGCCCCGGTCCCTCGAACGTGAGGCAGTTGATGCCGCGGGCGGTGGCGGCCATCGCGTGGGCACGGAGCTCCTCTTGGGTACCGTCATACCCGGTGTGCACGATGAGCGTGGGAGCCCTCCCCTCGGCCTCGTCTGCACGGTAGAAGTAGCCGGGAAGCGCGATGCCCTGGTAGGGGATCGCGACGCAGTCGACGGCCAGGGTGCTGAGTTCGAGTGCCTGCTCGAAACAGGCCCGCGCCCTGCGGGAAAAGTCGATGATGCGAGGGTCGCTCGGGTCGCCGTGGAGGTAGAACTCGGCGGCGCGGTAGTAGTTGGAAGCCCGAAAATAGGCCTCCCGGGCGCTGACCCTGTGGCCGCGCTCCCGACTTCGCTCGGCAATCTCGTGCACCCGCTGAGCGGTCTTCAGCCACTCGGCAGTCCAGCTCTCGAAGTCGCCCTCCCGGATGCGATACGCGGTCGACAAAACCTCGCCAGCCTCAGCGTCACCCGAGGCGGCCGAGCCGAGCAGCCGGAGCGTCTGGAAGCCGAACTGGGCATCGTTGAAGTAGACATGCATCGCTGCCTCACCTCCGGAGAGACGCACTGGACCTGACCCCACCAGCCTCGCAGGCCGGCCGAAACCGCGGCAGGGGCACTAGTCCCCAATCGCAAACCGAAGGTCGTCATCTCAGCACCCTCCACCTTTGCGAGGGTGCGCCGGCCGGGACCTATCCGCCGGCCGTGGTGTGCTTGAGTTTGAGCAAGCCGACCATTGCCCCGAGTGAGATGACGGCGATCACGGCCGTGAAGATCCACGCGGATCGGAGCAGCCCAATCGCCGGAGCCGCGAATCCGACGGCGAGTACCGGGAGCGCAGCTCCCAGCCAGCTGGCAACGTAGAAGGTGCTCACGACCTCGCCACGCTGGTCGTCAGGAGCAGCATCGCTGACCCCGGCGAGCAGACCCATGAACGCGAGGCCCTGGCCGATCCCGGCGACTGCGCTGCCGGCCAGCAGCAATGCCAGAGACGAGATCGCCGCCGCGGCCGTCACCACGATGAGCCCTGCCGTGACGATCAGA
>JBKQQQ010000022.1:0-23136 GCA_052144275.1 Streptosporangiaceae bacterium | reverse complement strand
GCAGCTCGCCGGTCGACAGGGCCGCGGAGACCGCCACGCCCCGGTCGATGCCCACGGCCTGGCCGTTGCCCGGTGCGGGAACCGGCCCGGGGATCACGGCGAAGGCGATATGCCACCGGCCCGCGCGGTCCATCGTGACCCGGTAGGACTTTGCGGCCGGCGGCACCGCGCGGGACCAGCGGAACCTTACCCACCCGGCCTTGGGCACCCAGACCTGGCCGACATGGCGGGACACGCGGCGCACGTCCCACTGCCGGCCGCGCCCGACGATGCGGAACCCCTCGTGCCGCCCGGCCTTTCGCCAGGACGGCCGCCCGGCCGGGTTGCCCGGGTCGAAGAACGCGGTCATCGCCTGGGCGAAGTCGCGCAGCGCCTGCTGCTGCACCGTATGGGAGCCGGCGGCTAGCCACGGGTGCGCGGCCCGCGCCTGGGTGAGCTGCCGGCACTGCTCCAGGTAGCCCGGCGCGCCCGTCCGGCCCGGGTGCCAGTGGGAGTGCTGCTCGACGGCCAGGTTCCATACGTACCGGGCGTGGCCGCAGTGGTCCCGCAGCACTGCCTGCTGGGCGGGGGTGGGGTGCAGCCGGTACCGGGACATGCGAACACACTATCGGATACCGCCGACATTTCCGGGGAGGTGACGCGGCGTTTCCTCCCCGGCCTGAAGGCCGGGGTCTCCAGACCGCGATTCTGATGGAATCGGGTCGGCTGCTCGAGATGCTGCTGCTCCTGCAGGCCCGTGGCCTCTTCACCGCGGCCGAGCTGGCCGAGCGGCTCGAGGTCTCACCGCGGACGGTCTACCGGGACGCCGAGGCGCTGTCGTCGGCCGGGGTCCCGGTTTACACCGAACGAGGCCGGGGCCGGTGGCATCCGCCTGCTGCCCGGTTACCGGACAGACGTGACCGATACCTTGCTTCACATGCTAGGCTTTCGCCATGGAACCGCAGGTCAGGCCGCTAAGAGCCATCGTCGCCAAGAGGCTTTCTAACCTCACCGATGCGACAACGCATCTGACTACCGAGACAGAAACATGAATAACGTTAAGAATCAAGCATCTTTGCGTTTGCTGTGTTTGCTTGTTCTCACATTCCAGACACGCCTCAGATAATCTTCGTCACTTTCATCGGGAAGCTTTTCCTTGCCTTCTCCAATAACATCACCGCAGAGCACAAGCTCATGAGCATTTGGCTTGTCATTGCGTACACCATTATAGTAGTGCGCAGCCTTGACCAACCAAAGTCGTACCCAAAACCATTGGGTCTTACGGTCTACCCGCCACACTAGGACGGCTGGAATAACAACAAAGCCAGCCGCTATCAAATATGACCATCCCGTGCTGAGTGGTGGCGCAGCGTGCCCGACCATCCACACGGTAGTGATCGCTTGAATCCCGAAACCAATGACTAGCGCGAACACTCCGACCTGAGCGTCAGCTCTGTTTTCCGCAGCCAGAACATTTTGCCACGTGTTTGTATTTCGTGATCGCATCATTCTAAACGCATAACGTGGTGCGCCGGAAAGAAGGCCCAACGCGAGTACGACGGAGCCTCCGAATGCCAATCCGATTCCGCATGCCTGCCAATCGATGAGCGAGTGCCAGACAATAGGGTGAGCTGGCGTCTTGTGCATAGATGCTTCAAGACAGCCATAGATTCCGGGATTCTTACTGTTGATTGTAACTATCACGCTAGTATCCTCGGCGGTTCACTTCCGCCAGTGAACAGATGAATGAGGCCGTGAATAACCATGATGGAAATTTGCTCCCCAACCCCTCCTGTCACTGTCGCGGTGATTATCAAAGCAGTGATTGTTCCCAAGAAGTAGATAAGCCAGTCTTTCCGTCCCATACGTTTGCTGGCTTCCGTAGCGTCGTCTAGCCTTTCCTCTATCCGTTCCATCTGCTCGCTGGATAGCTCGAACTTTTCCGCTATTTGGTTCTTGATTGCTTGCAGTTGAGCTGCAATTTGCCTTTGCTCGCCTTGAGTGAATGGTGTGTTCGCGGAATCTCGGCGCTCTATAGTGGCGATGGTCTCTCGGCTGCGCCGCATTGCCTCCCAATAATCGGCCGCCGCCGTTAGCTGAACCTCATCCGCCCACTCTCTAATAGGAATCACCAAGAAACCCGCATTTGCTATGGTTTCGAAAGTCCTGTTGCTGCCTTCTGCGACATTGGCTACAACCCTATATCTGTTAAATTCACTTACGGGAGAAAGCTCGAACGTTGAGCCGGAGTTATGAATGATTACTGCTTTATCATCCATTACGATCAGTTCACATTCGACGGGATCGAGTGTGCTTCTGGCAATAGCTTCATAGATTATATTTCTATCTCGTCTGCTCAGCTTCACGGGGCTAAGAGTACTCGCTACCGAAGTCTTAGCGGGGGAAGATCACAGTCAGGGTTGCTAGGTGCAGTCGGGCCTGTCTATGAGTCCTGGGTTGTGCCTGCGGACCTTGTACAAGCAGCTCGTCAGCAAAGTCCGCTGTCAGTACCTCGTGTCTGCCCCGTAGTGTCACCGCTCTCCAGGTCGGCCGGATACTCCCCACCTCGTGACGTGCCCTGGCATGAAGCTCGGGACTTGACGGATGAGTTGTACGGTGGACACTTGGGTAAGCGCGACTCAGGGGGAGGCTCGATGGCACGGCAGTCCACGCTAAAGACTATGAAGGTTATATCAGCATTGCTCGTCCTGATAGTTGCCGGTTTAATTACCGCTGGAGTGGCTAAGCTAAGACACGACTACTACCTGGATGGAACACAGCTAATAGGATGGGCGTTTGTTCCCCTAGCCATCGCTCTAGGATTCACCTGGCCTACGAGATGCAAAGTCAAGAAAACTAATCGCAAGGCATGTGGCAATTGGGCATATGGTTTCCTGTTTGGGTGCACCAAGGCTGCCGGTCACTGGACAGGAAAGCTTCTCGTGAGGCTGGGCTTGAAGGGTGATGAGGCAAAACCAGTAGAGAGCCGTAAGCCAGCAGGCAGCTATGCCCTAGGCTACCAACCCGCGTCGCAATCAAAGTCTCCAAAAATGACCGTCGAGGATACGCGCCTTAGTGTCTGTGCTTCCTGGGCAGGCATAGTATCCGCAGTTATTGCTGTCGTACAAGCTATTATCTACTTCGTTCATTAGGGCTGCGCTTTGTCATGGCGAGGTCATTTCGCTATGACTCGGCAGTAGAGTCATGGCTGCGTAGTGCCGGGAGGTTGGGAGTCGGCTATGGCTCGTTGCTCTAGACGTGTAGATAGAAGAACCCGGCCAAACGGCCGGGTTCATGTCAGTTTGCGCCACCTGTGACTGGTGATGTCTCTGCTTTCCCATCTTTGGCGTCTTCTTGTTCCCTGATCTCTTTTACCTTGCCGTCAATCCTCATGAGCACTTGCCATACATGAGTTTTCTCATGCGATTCTAGTATTCCCGAGTCCCATAGTAGCTTCGCGTGTATCCGTAGCTCTGTAAGCTGATCGATCGTGAAAGTGTCTGTACCTTGCCCTGTCATCTGATTACCCTCCCCATTGCTGCGAGTGCGATTACCGCCAGCGGGTAGAAATACCAGTCACCATGATTGATTACGAGAGCAGACCATACGGCAAGAGCGCCGAAGGCTATCGCAATGAATCCTGCTCTTGGATACTTAATAAGCCTCTTGACTATCCATATGAACAGGTAGATTGCACCGAGAGTTTCAAACGTTCCCTCTATCAAGTGCAGGGTTTGATGCTCATCACTTGATTGATTGCCGCCACATATCTCATTAAGATAGTCCTGATTGCTCATCTGACTGCCCTTACCTCGAATGGATAACCCTCAGTTTCCGGTCCGTAGTGATGACGTATGAGATTCAGCAAGCCGTCAGCCGACCACGCCACTAGCTCATCACCGCTACCAAATTTGGCAACGGCTTTCCACGTGTCGTCATCCTGACTAGGACGGACGATTACATACACAGAACCCCAATGGTGTTTCAGGTAGGCGAAATCCTCTAGCTCAGTACGGGCAACCACGGGCCGAGCGCCAAGGATGATCGAAGCAAGATCCCGCTTGTCTGTCATGCCCTGCTACCTCCCGGACGCGCCCGACGTGATCTGGCACACCTAAGATAGCCGGTACAGCTTGGTATAGCTAGTCAACCTTGGTATTTGCACAGCTCAGACAGCTTGGTGGAGTGCTATCAAGATCATGTGCCAGACGGTAAGCGCGAACCCATCCCGCCATACCGTCGTGTCGCCGACGCTCTGAGGGAAGACATCGAAGCCAAGCGCCTGCTACCTGGTGAGCAAGTACCTTCCGCAACGAAGCTGGCCGCGACGCATCACGTGTCAAGGAACACGGCTGCAAGAGCGCTCAGACTGCTACGCGATGAGGGTTACATCACCACTGAGCAGGGATGGGGAAGTTTCGTAGCTGACACGCTCCCCCGTTCAGACAGCTAAAACATGTCTCCCCCGTGCTCACCCTCCTCGCCCTTTAAGGGTAGCGACCGCGTAAGCCTTGAATAAGATGTTTGAATTACCTGCTTTTTCAAGCCTGTATCCAATTAGCTGCATCGTTTATCTTGCATGTCTCAGGCACCTACGTACTCTGACGTGCTCGGCCTAGTCCGAATGTGCTCTGACCTGCGCTTATGCCTGGTCCGGCGAAGTTCTGGTGATTGCTGGTATCGGACGTGACGGGGCTGACGCAGGACGAGGCACGAGCCCTGTTCGTGCTCACCACCGGGGGCGCGCACGAGGATCTGGGACTGGGAAACGCAGCTCGTTCGGCCATATTGAAAGTGATGCGGGCGGTACCGGAGCCGTTCCGCCCCGCGGCTACGGCGACCAGCCAGCGGATCCTGGTGGATCCGGCGGCCTGGATCCGGGGCGCGGAGCCGGCCGGGCAGCTGGGTGTGCTGCAGGCCGCGGTGTTCAGCGGGCGGCGGCTGCGGCTGCGGTACCGGAGCAGCGGGCGGCGGACGGCAGGTACGAGCGAGCCACACAGGCCGGGCGAGCCGGGCGAGCGGGTGGTGGATCCGTACGGCCTAGTGTGCAAGGCGGGGATCTGGTACGTGGTGGCCGACCAGCACGGCGAGCCGCGGCTGTTCCGGGTGTCGCGGGTGACCTCGGCGGTGGCGGACGAGGCGCCGGTGCGCCGCCGGGAGGTGCGGGCCGACCTGGCTGCGGTGGCCGCGGAGGTGGTCGTGAGGTACACGGGATCGAATATGCGTTTGGATGCGGGTTAGACTGGCCGGATGAGCGTCTCGGTTCAGGAATCGCTGCTCGACGTGTGCGACGAGGAGAAGGGTCCGTCGCTCGGCGCTCTCGGGCCTTCGGTCCGGCGGACGCTGCTGGCCCGCGGCGCCTGGGTCGACTTGCGCCCCGGGTGGCTAGCGGGGTCGGGAGCGGTGTTCGGCACTCTGGTCGAGAGGGTTCCGTGGCGGGCGGAGAAACGGCGCATGTACGACAAGGTGGTGGCGGTTCCCCGGCTGCTCTGCTTCTACGGCGAGGACGAGCCGCTGCCCGATCCGCTGCTCACCGCCGCCCGGGAGGCGCTGAGCGCGCACTACGGACCGGAGCTCGGCGAGCCGTTCCGCACGGCGGGACTGTGCCTGTACCGGGACGGCCGGGACAGCGTCGCCTGGCACGGCGACACCATCGGGCGCGGCAAGCGCGAGGACACCATGGTCGCGATCGTGTCGCTGGGCACGCCGCGGGCGCTGCTGCTACGGCCGCGAAGCGGGGGCACTTCGATGCGGTTCGAGGTGGGCCACGGCGACCTGCTGGTCATGGGCGGCAGCTGCCAGCGCACCTGGGAGCACGCCGTCCCGAAGACGTCCCAGGCGGTCGGGCCGCGGATCAGCGTGCAGTTCCGGCCGCGAGGCGTCCGCTGAGGCCTGCGCATCACCGGAAGTCGCGGCTGCGGACGGCGGCAGCGACCCGGAGCGGGCGCAGCGCGTCGGCGACCAGGTTGACGGCGCCGCCGGATCGTTCGACCCAGCCCTGGACGAGCAGGGCAGGGGCCACCGTGGCCATCCGCTGGTGGCGTTCCCACACCTGGGGCGGGCAGATGACGTTCACCATGCCGGTCTCGTCCTCCAGGCTGAGGAACACCACGCCCCGCGCGGTGGGCGGCCGCTGCCGGTGGGTGACCAGGCCGGCCACGGCCACGCTAGAACCGGGCCGTACCGACTCGGACTCGGACTTGAGGGCGGCCGCGGGCAGTACCTGCCTGGCGGTTAGCGCCGCCCGGATGTGGGCGACCGGATGGGTGCCGTACGTGCTGGTGGCCCACAGGTCGGCCAGGGTCTCCTCGGTCGGCGTCATGGCCGGCAGCGGCGGCGCGGTCATCCCGGTGGCGGTGCCGGGCAGCTGCCCCTCGCGCAGCGAGGCGGCGGACCCGGCCGCCCACAGCGCCGCGCGCCTGCTGAGGCCGAAGCAGCCGAACGCGCCCGCGGTGGCCAGCGCCTCGAGCGCGGCGGCCGGCAGATGCGTCCGGGTACCGAAATCCTCCAGGTCACGGTACGGGCGCCCGGCGGCGATCCGTTCGGCTGCCGCTTTGCCCAGGTTGCGCACGGCGGACAGGCCGAGCCTTATCGCGGGCGGGGGACCCGCGGCCCCGGCAAAGCCTTCCAGGGTGGCGAGCGCGTCGCTGGCGTTCACGTCCACGCCGCGGACGACGACCCCGTGCCGCCGCGCGTCGTTGATCAGGCTGTGCGGGGCGTAGAACCCCATCGGCTGGTTGCGCAGCAGCGCGGTGGTGAACGCGGCCGGGAAGTACCGTTTCAGCCACGCGCTGGCGTAGACCAGGTAGGCGAAGCTGATCGCGTGCGACTCGGGGAACCCATAGCTGGAAAAGGCCAGGATCTTCGTGTAGATGTCCTGCGCCACCGCGGGGCTGATGCCGCGCTCGGCCATCCCGTCGAGCAGCCGCTGCCTGAGCTCTTCGATGCGCTCGGGAGCCCGTTTGGCACTCATCGCCTGACGCAGCCGGTCAGCCTCGTCCGGCGAGAACCCCGCGCAGTCGATGGCCAGCTGCATCATCTGCTCCTGGAACAGCGGCACGCCCAGCGTCTTGCCCAGCGCCGGCCGCATCGACTCGTGCGGCATCGCCGCGTCTTCCAGCCCGTCATGACGGCGCAGGTAGGGGTGGACCGAACCGCCCTGAATCGGCCCCGGCCTGATCAGCGCCACCTCGATGACCAGGTCGTAGAACTGCTGCGGCCGCAGCCGCGGCAAGGTAGCCATCTGGGCGCGGGACTCCACCTGGAACACGCCCACCGTGTCCGCCTCGGCCAGCATCTGGTAGACGGCCGGGTCCTCCTGCGGGATGCAGGACATCGTCCAGTGCTCGCCGAAGTGCTTGTTCACCAGGTCGAAGCAGTCGTGCAGCGCCGCCAGCATGCCCAGGCCGAGCAGGTCGAACTTGACCAGGCCCGCGTACGCGCAGTCGTCCTTGTCCCACTGCAGGACGGTGCGGCCCGGCATCCGCGCCCACTCCACCGGGCACACCTCCCCCACCGGACGGTCGCAGATCACCATGCCGCCCGAGTGGATGCCCAGGTGCCGGGGCAGCCGCTGCATCTGTGCCGCCAGGTCCGCCACCGCGGCCGGAACCGCGTCCGGGTCGTCCCCGGCCTGCCCATCCGGCCGCGTCTCCCCATCCGGCCGCGTCTCCCCATCCGGCAGTGACTCTCCGGCGACGGCCGGGCCTGGTCCGAGCTGGCGCACCCAGGCGTCTGACTCGGAGGGCGTGAACCCGAGCGCGCGCCCGGCGTCCCGCAGCGCCATCCGCGGCCGGTACGAGATCACGTTGGCGACCTGGGCGGCCCGGTCCCGGCCGTACTGGCGGTAGACGTACTGGATGACCTCCTCGCGACGGCGGTGCTCGATGTCCAGGTCGATGTCGGGCGGCCCGTCCCGGCCGTCGGACAGGAACCGCTCGAACAGCAGGTGATGCGAGACCGGGTCGACGTTGGTGATGCCGAGCGCGAAGCAGACCGCCGAATTCGCCGCCGACCCGCGGCCCTGGCACAAGATGTCGTTGTCCTCGCAGAACTCGACGATGTTGTGCACGATCAGGAAGTAGCCGGGGAAGTCCAGCCGCTCGATCACGTCGAGTTCCCTGGCGATCTGGGCGTACGCGCCGGGCACCCGCTCGGCGCCGGGCGGCCCGTAGCGGGCCGGGACCTTGCGCGCGACCAGCTCACGCAGCCAGCTGGCTTCGGTGTACCCGGCCGGGGTGGGGAAGTCGGGCAGGCGGGGCGCGATCACCTGGAAGTCGAACGCGCACTCGCGGCCCAGCGCGACGGTGCGCTCGAGGACCCCCGGGTACCGGAGCAGCCGCGCGGCCATCTCCTGGCCGGAACGCAGGTAGGCGGTGCCCGCCGCGGGCAGCCAGCCGTCCATGTCGTCCAGGCTGCGCCGGGCCCGGATCGCGGCCAGCGCCTGGCCGAGCCGGGCCTGCGCGGGCGCGGCGAAGTGGACGTTGCCGGTCGCCACCACGGCGAGGTCGGCGAGCGCCGCCAGCCGGGCCAGCATGTCGTTGCGCTCGTCGTCGCCGGGGTCGTGGTGACAGGTCAGCTCCACCATCACGTTCTCGTGCCCGAACATCTGCGTCAGCGTCCCCAGCTCCCGCCAGGCCGCCTCCGGCCCGCCCGCGGCGAGCGCGGCGGGCACCTGCCCCTTGCGGCACCCGGTCAGCACCACCCAGTGACCGTCGTGCGCGCCGGCCAGCGCGGCCGGATCGTAGAGCGGGCGGCCCTTCTCCCCGCCCGCCAGCTGGGCTGCGCTGATCACCGCGCACAGCCGCCGGTACCCTTCCGGGTCGCGGGCCAGCACCAGCAGGTGACGGCCCGCCGGGTCGGGCGCTTTGCCGGCTTGGCCGTTCGGCAGGCCAAGGCTGAGTTCGGCGCCGAACACCGTGCCCAGCTTGATGCCGCGGTCGCCGAGCCGCGCCGCGGCCTGCGCGAGTTGCGGCACCCCGTACATCCCGTCGTGGTCGGTGAGGGCGAGCACCTCGAGCCCGAGCCGGGCCGCCTCGGCGACGAGTTCACCGGGGGTGGCCGCCCCGTCGAGGAAGCTGAACGAGGAGTGGCAGTGCAGTTCGGCCCAGGGGAGCTCTCGCCAGGGGACCGGCGGGTTATCCCAGCCCATGGCCGGCCCTCACCAGTACCCCGCCTCGATCAGCCACCGGCCGTCCTGGACCACCGCCAGCCACGCCCGCCCGTCGTCCGTGGCCAGCTGGAACCGGGCGCGCCTGCGCGCGGCGGCCGGGTCCCACCAGCGTTCGGCCAGCGGCCAGGGCCCGGCCCAGCCGGTGACGCGCCGCGGCGGCTCGCCGGGCACCGCCAGCCGGGCGGGCGCCGCCGAGACCGCGCAGCGTCCGCTGACGGTGACGATCTCCCCGGCATCGTCTGTCACTTCCGCCTCACGGGCGGCCGGGTAAACCACACCCGGCGCCGGACCAATGACCCGCCCGGGCCAGGGCTGGTCCGCGGCCAGGCGGGGCTCTTTTTTCTCCCCGAACGGGACGGGTGTTACCTGGCCGGCGAAATCCCGGCCGCCGCCGAGAACCGGGCGCAGGACCGCCTCGTGCCCGAGCATGGCCTGCACCCGCATGGCGGCCCTGGCCACCCGGTCGCTGACGACCGTCTCCCCCCACAGCGCGAGCTGCTGCCCGGCGGCGCGGACGAGGAGATCGGGCGCCAGCCGCAGCGCCGCGACGCCGCCCTGCGGGTGCTGTTCAGCGTCTGCGTCTCCCGGGGGCGGGCGGCAGCCGTCCAGCTGCCAGCGGACCCGGTCGGCGACTCCGGCCGCGGACAGCAGCCCGTCGTGCCGCCACAGCCTGCTGCTTTCCCGCCCGTCCGCCCAGGTGGCCCGGATCTGCACGCGGACGCAGGTCAGCCCGCGGGCGGCGAGGCCGGCGTGCAGCTGTTCGGCGAGCGCCTTGGCCGCGAACACCACCGGCTCGGCCCGCGCTTCCGGCGGGCCGAACTCCCGGGCCACGGACAGGTCCGCGGGCGGCGGGCGCGCCGCCAGCGGCCGGGGGTCCAGGCCGCGGGCCAGCCGGTGCGCGCACTCCCCCGCGTCGCCGAACCTGCTGGCCACATCGCGGGCGGGCAGCGCGGCGAAATCCCCGAGCGCGCCCAGCCCGAGCCGCTTCAGCAGCCCGGCCAGGTCCTGATCGGCCAGGACGCTCACCGGCTGCGCGGCCAGGAACTGCGCGGTCCCGCCCGGCGGTACGACCATGATCGCGTTGCTGCTGTCGGCTAGGGCGCCCTGCGGAGTCGGTGGCGCACAGCGTACGTAAGAAGGTACCCGGGGGCCCACCGACTCCTTTCGGGCCGGGGCAGCGGCGGCGGGGCTGGCGGCCCGGGCGGCGAGGAGCGCGGCGAACAGCCCGTCGGCGACGCCGGCCCGGGACTCGACGCCGAGATCCGCCACCGCGGCGATGATCCTGGCGGCCAGCGCCATCTCGCCGCCGAAGTAGCGGGCCGGCCCGCGGGCGCCGAACGCGCATATCCCGGGCTCCACCACCTCCACCTTCGGGCAGAACGCGATCACGACCGCGATCACCTGCTCAAGCAGCCGCGCCGACACGGGATCCGGGTCTGGCCCGTGTAGGTCCGGGCAGCTCACGACCATGATCCGTGGCGGCTGGCCGGCGGCGGGCCCGCGGGCGGAGGGCCCGCGGGCGGAGGGCCCGCGGGCGCTCAACCCGCGCTCACTGCCCGCAGGGCGGACGCGGCCCGGGTGAAGGGCAGGTCCGCCGCCGGGACGTCGAACGGAAAGTCCGCCGGGAGGTCTCGCGGGTCGGCCACGGCGACGCCGCCGTTCTCGGCGGGCAGCCAGAGCCAGCGCGTGCGCGTCATGGCCGCCTCTCCGCGGCCGTCCGCCACCACCTCCGCGCAGCACGCCCGCAGCCGTCCGTGCCCGTCCCCCAGCCCGGTCCACCGCTGGGTGACGACCCGCAGCCGCACCTGTGCCCCGGGCCAGTCTCCGGCCACGAGCAGGACGCCCCGCCCGCGCCGCACAGTCGCCTCGAGGCGCTGCCTGACCTGGGCCGACGCTCGGGCGGGCGGACGCAGCAGGACGATCTCGCACCCGTCGAGCAGCGACGCCACCACCTGCGGCCAGGCCGGACCGGGCTCCGGGACCAGCAGGGTCCGCCCGGCGTCCAGGCCGAGGCCCGCGGCGGCGAGTACCCCGGCCTCGGGTATCCCCGCGATCCCGCACCACGCCCCGTCCGCCGACGCGGCGGCCACGAGCGCCAGGCACAGCAAGCCGAACTCCGCCACGGCCAGCACCGACCCGCGAGCCAGCCCGCCCCGCGGCAGTAGCTCGCGCAGCACCGGCAGCACCGGCAGCGTCCCGGACCCGGAGACGCCCGGAAGCTCAGGCACCCGGGATGGCCCGGGCTCCCCGACCGGCATCCGCCTGATTTCCGCAGGCGTGCTTCCCATCCGGCCCATTATCGAACAGAAGTTCGGTTAAGTCAACTAGCAGGTCAGATAACAAATGAACGTCACCCAAACCCGAGGCGAAAAGTTAGTATCAAGACCTCGGCAGCGAGCCTCTATGTCAACTAGGGAGCGGCTCCAACCACAGAGCGGGGGCTAGGTGGTGCAGCCGCCCCACGGGGGACAAGGAGAGGCCTTCCGATGAACGGAAGAATGAACGGAAGATATGTCGGTTACGTCGCCGGCGATGATCCGCTGCACGGCTTCCTCAGCCGGATCATCCGCGATCTCATGGGGGTCCGCGAGGCCCGGCCGGCGTTCCGCGCCTTCCGGCTGTCTGGCAGCAACCTGGTCTACGCCTACCAGGAGAAGTTCAGCCGCGTAAAGATCATCTGCAAGTTCTACGGGCACAGGTGCAGCCCGGATCTGGACAAGGCCGCTTGGAAGGCGCGCCAGGAGTATGAGGGGCTGGAGACGCTGCGCCGGTACAACCTGATCGGGTCGCCGCATCACGTGATCCGCCCGCTGGATTTCAGCCGCGACATCAACGGCGTGCTGGCCGTGGAGTACTACGCCGGCGAGGAATTCAGCCACGCGATCGCGCGCGCCACCCAGCACCGGGACGACGCGCATCTGTACTGGCGACTGAAGGCACTGGCCTATTTTCTCGCCACCCAGCACAACCGCACGGCCAACGGGGCAGGCGTCGATTTCGACGCCGACTGCGGGTACTTCGACACGGTCGTGGGCAGGCTCAAGAAGACCCATCGCATCGGGTCGCACGACGCCGACGAGCTGTCCCGGCTGCGCGACCGCTGGCGGGATCAACCCCGGATGTGGCAGGACCAGCAGGTCTGGCTGCACGGTGACGCCACGCCGGCGAACTTCCTGTTCGGTGACGGCATGGACGTCGCGGCGATCGACCTGGAGCGGATGAAGCGCGGGGACCGGATATTCGACGTCGGGCGGGTGGCCGGCGAACTGCAGCACGCGTTCATGCGCGACACGGGCGACCGGCACCGGGCCGACCCGTTCATCGGGCATTTCCTGTGGGAATACAGCTGCCACTTCCCCGATCGCCAGCGCGCATTCGAGTCGATCCAGGCCCGGGTGCCGTATTACATGGCGCTGAACCTGCTGCGGATCGCCAGGAACGACTACATCGACCGGGACTACGGCGGACGGCTCGTCGGCCAGGCCAAGCGGCTGCTGCAGGCCGCCTGAGCGCGGCGCGCACGGTCCACGAGCATGGGGTTCGGGCAAGATGCAAGCATGGACATCCAAGCGGTCGCGTTCGACGCCAACGGCACCCTGGTCAGGATCCTGACCGAGGACGGCATGGAGGAGATCTTCCGGGCCGCCGCGCACTTCCTCACCTACCAGGGCATCGACCTGTGCCGGAACCAGGTCAGGGACCTTTACTTCCAGTTCATGGCGGAGCAGCAGCACGACAGCCCGGAAGAGCATCCCGAGTTCGAGGCCGTAGGCATCTGGCGCCGCATCATCACCGAGCACCAGACGGCCTTCACCCGTGCCCTGCCGGCAGCCAAGCTCGAGCAGATGCCGCTGTTCCTGACCGAGATGTACCGCGGCATCTCGCGCCGCCGGCTGGGCCTGTACCCGTACGCCCGGGAGGTGCTCGACGCCCTGCGCGAGCGCTACCCGCTCGCGCTCGTCACCGACGCGCAGAGCGCCTACGCGCACGGTGAACTGCACCGGGTCGGCCTGCTCGGCTACTTCGACCCGATCGTCGTCTCCGGCGACCACGGATATCGCAAACCGGACCGGCGGCTGTTCCAGGCCGCGCTGGACGGGATGAACGTGGCGGCCGGGAACGCGATGTACGTCGGCAACGACATGCACCGCGACATCTTCGGCGCGCGGGAGGCCGGCCTGACCACCGTGATGTTCGATTCCGACCAGGGCAAGAAGGCCTACCGGGACTGCGTGCCCGACTACACGATCACGGACCTCCGTGACTTGCTGACGATACTTGGAATGCAGGAGTAGGAGTTGCCTGCGCTCAGTTGCGCGAGCGGGCGCGCGAGATCGAACAGCTCAAGGCACAGTTCTAGCCGCACGTGCGGACAAATACATAACGACCTACATAATCCGAACGATGCGGAGTGTCACGCCGACCGCATACTTTGAGCGTCGGCGAGGCTTGGGCTGTACCAGCGCGCATCATATTGTTGCTGCTAAGAGCGCTCCTGGTGGGGAGGACAGCCCGCCTCGCCGATTCCTTAGGCTCCGTGAGTTCACTCAGTTTCCGGGGTCTAACTTTGCGTGACTTAAGCCTGTTTCCCCCCGGAATCGCCCTTCAGGTTTACGCTGAGGATGTTCGCTGGTGCCCCGAGGGAAAATGACGTGGACGAGATCCAGGCATATCTGCCCGAGGAACCGAATACTTTCATCGGCCGGGAGCGGGAACTCGCCGAGCTCCGCCAGATGCTGCACCGAACGCGCGCGCTGACCCTGTGCGGCCCCGGGGGCATCGGCAAGACCCGGCTCGCCCTGCGGTTCCTGGCCTTGGCCGCGGCGGAGTTTCCCGACGGGGTCTGGTTCGTGGAGCTGGCTGATCTGCAGCAGGCCGACCTAGTGGTCTCGCGCATTGCGGCGGTCATCGGGATCACCGAAGAGGCCGGGCGCCCGCTGCTCGAGACGCTCGGTGAAGCGCTGCGGCCGCGGCGGCTGCTGCTGGCCCTGGACAACTGCGAGCACCTGCTCGACGCGTGCGCCCAGGTCGGCCGGCACCTGCTGGCCAGCGCGCCGGGGCTGCGGCTGCTGAGCACCAGCCGGGAACCGCTGTCGGTCGCGGCCGAGACGATCTGGCGGGTGCCGCCGCTTTCTGTGGCCCCGCCGGGCGCCGACGCCACGGTCAGCGAAGACCTGCACCGCTACGAGGCCGTCCGGCTTTTCGCCGACCGGGCCGCGGCCTCCCGTCCCGGGTTCACCCTCGGTCCGGACAATGTCCCGGCGGTCACCGCGATCTGCCGCGCGCTCGACGGCATGCCGCTGGCGATCGAGCTGGCCGCGGCCAGGGTCCGGGCGCTGTCGGTGGAGCAGATCAGCGCCCGCCTGGACGACAGGTTCGGGCTGCTGACCGCGGGCGACCGGTCGGCCGCGCCTCGCCAGCGCACCCTGCGCGCCGCCATCGAATGGAGCTACGACCTGCTCACTGCCCCGGAGCGGACGCTGTTCCAGCGGCTGTCGGTGTTCACCGGCTGGTCGCTGGAGATGGCCGAGCAGGTCTGCGCCGACAAGGACATCCCGGCCGGGGACGTGCTCGGCCTGACCGCCGCTCTGGTGGACAAGTCGCTGGTCGTACTCGACCCGGAGTTGCTCGGCCAGGCGCGGTACCGGATGCTCGACACCATCAGGGAATACGCGTCGATGCGCCTGGCCCAGGCCGGGGAGTCGGCGGCCGTCCGGCTCAGGCTCCGCGACTATACGCTGCGGACCGCCGAGCAGAACCTGATGATCGGGATGGCCCGCGTCCCGGCCCCCTGGGCCACCCGCGTGGACGTCTTCCGCCGCTACGACGTTGACGCGGGGAACGTGGCCCGGGTGCTGAACTGGTGCCTGGAGGCGGGCGACGCAGAAGCGGGACTACGGATCTGCGCCGCGGTCAGCCCGTGCTGGATCGTCTGGGGCACGTTCGGCGAGGGCGGTGAATGGCTGCGCTCGCTGCTGGCCCTGGACATGACCGCCATCCCGGCGTGGGTCCAGGGCGCGGCCATGGTGGTGCGCGCGCAGCTCGCCCTGGCCAACGATCCGGCCGCCGCCTTGCCGCTGGCCACCGACGGGCTGAAGCTGTGCCGCGAGGCCGGCGACGAGTACTGGACGGCGCTGGCGCTGAACCTGCTCAGCGAGATCGCCCTGCACACCGGGCGGACCGACGAGGCGGAGACCAGCTCGGACGAGGCACTGTCCATCGCGCAGGCGGCCGGCGACGGCTGGAACGAGGGTTACGCGCTCGGCACCCGGGCGGCTATCGCGGGCCGGCGGGGCAAGCTCCGCGAGGCCGAGCAGCTGGCCACCGCCTCGGTCAGCGTGATGCAGCGGATCGACCAGCAGTGGGGCGCCGCCCGGGCCCTGCTCGGCCTCGGGGACCTGGCCAGGTTCCGTAATCACCCGGGCGAGGCGCACGGCTGGTACGTGGAAGCCCTGGCCATCCTGCGGGAGATCGGCGCCCGGCCCGAGGTCGCGCGCTGCCTGGCCGGGTTGGGGCGGGTGGCCATGGACCTCGGCGCGATCGAGCAGGCCAGGCGGCACCTGACCAGGAGCCTGCGGCTCAGCCACGCCACCGGCGCGCGCATCAGCGTGGCCCGCGGGCTCGAGGCCTTCGCGGCGCTGGCCGGGCACGAGAGCCGACCTGAGCTGGCCGTGCAACTGGCCGCGGCGGCGGCCGCGCTGCGGGAGATGGCGGGCTTGCCGCCGCTGCCCGGCGCGCGCACGGAAGGCTACCTGGCTCCGGCACGCCGGCTGCTCGGCGATGCCGCCGTCGCCCGGCTCTGGGCCAGCGGCCGGGCCCTGACCAGCGAGGCCGCGGTCGCGCTGGCCCTGGACCTGCCGACGCCCGCAGCGGCCCGGGCCGACGAGAGCCCGGCGCTGACCGTGGTGGACAGCTACCAGGTGGCTTCGGCGCCGCCGAGCTCACTGACCCAGCGGGAACACCAGATCGCCACCCTGGTGGCCAGCGGCCGCAGCAACAAGGCCATCGCGGGCGAGCTCTCCATCAGCCCGACCACCGCGGCCAGGCACGTGGCCAACATCATGGCCAAGCTGGGCTTCAACTCGCGGACCCAGATCGCCGCGTGGATCGCGGAAAAGCCGCAGGGAACCGGCCGGGCGGACGGGCCTGCCGAGCCGGTCTAGCCGTCCGCCCGGCGGGCAGGCGGGCTCGCGCAGGGAGTCGGTGGCGCACAGGGTACGTAAGAACGTACCCAAGGGCCCACCGACTCCGTTCGGGGCGGGGCGGGGCGGCGGGGCGGGCAGGCCGGGTCGTTCGGGATCAAGGGCTCTTTAAGACCGGTGACGATCGGGACCGGTACGCGGGTGATGGGCGGTGAAGGTGAACATGCGGGCGCCGCGCTCCAGCGGGACCGGGGCCGCGGTGAAACGGTGCGCGCCCGCTCCCCAGCCCTGCGCCGGGTCGGACACCCAACCCAGCTCGAAACCGCGGTCGGCGAACCAGTCGCAGATCTGCGGCACCAGGTCCGGCTCCCACCGGCCGCGGGTCCACACCACCGTGCCGCCGTGCGCGCACAGCTGGGTGCAGTAGCCGATCGTGCGCCGCACGTCGTCGTCGGTCATGTTGCCGAACACCCCGCAGACCAGCACCAGGTAGGCCGGCACCATTCCGGCGTACTGATCGGTCAGCGCCGCGTCGCCGGTCACCACCTCGACCCGCGACAGCCCCGCGGCCTCGGCCGCGGCACGCGCCGCGGCGGCGTTGCGCGGATCGAGTTCGACCAGGCGGGCCGACACGTCGCCGCGGCGGGGATGGCCGGCCAGGGCGCCGATCAGGTCACGCCCTTGGCCGGCGCACAGGCTGACCGCGTGCAGCGGGCCCGGCGGCGCCGCGTCCAGCGCCGTCCTGATCTGTTCCTGGACCGCTGCCAGGCGCCGGGCGAGCGTGGTGCCGGGCTCGTCGTAGTCGTGGTGCCACGTATACCAGTCCCGTTCGGTCACACTAGTCATGCTACGGACGTGACGGGAGCGGCGGCACATCGCGATAATGCGTTGGTGAGACGTGCCGAGGCGGGCGGGCTTGAGCGGCTGGCGCTTGACGTCGCGGAGGTGCGGCGGACCTACTGGCTGGCGCACGGCTGGCCGGGTGGCCCGCAGTATCGGCCGGCCCGCGTCATCGGCCGGGTCCTCCGGCACCTCGATGCGAGCGAAATCCTGCTAGACATGGTCATTGTGGGATAATTTCCCGCAGGACGTCCGGAGGGCCGCAAAAAAAATAACTTGACAGGTGTATCAGATGCGTCGAGCGGCTCTCTGAGTTAGAAACAGATGATTATCACCCAACCGAGGTGCTGATCATGGTGGAGAACGAGCTGGCCAGGACCGGCCATGCGTGACGACCCGCAAGTTGTCGCGCTGGTTACCCGCGCGTCCGAAGGCGACCAGGACGCGTGGTACGAGCTTGTCGACCGCTATGCGCCATTGGTGTATACAATTTGCACCCGGTACCGGCTGAGCAATCATGACATCGAGGACGTGGGGCAAAATGTCTGGCTCTTGCTGGTGGAACAGCTCGGCAAGCGCCGCGAGCCGGCCGCGTTGCCCGGCTGGCTGGCGACGACTACCGCACGAGAATGCCTGCGCGTCGTGACCGCGGCGAATAAATCCGAACGGCTGGGTACAGGGCTGGACGATTCGGTGCTGTTCGTGGACGACACGGCGATCGATGAGGAGATCCTCATGGCGGAGCGGAACGCGGCCCTGCGGGCGGCCTTCGCCGAGCTGCCGTCTCGCTGCCAGCAACTGCTGTCGATGCTGCTACGCGACCCGCCGTGTTCCTACGCGGAAATCCACGCGGAGCTCGGCATCCCCGTCGGGAGCATCGGCCCGCAGCGGGCCCGTTGCCTGGACCGGATGCGCCGGTCGAGCGCCTTCGCCGCCCTCGGTGAAGGTGAAGCAAAGATCAACATCCGGGGAGGCGAGCCAGGTGCGTGACGGCTGGGACGATGAGCGGCTCCTGGCAGCCCTCGGTGAGGCGATAAAGGCGAGCCAAGCCGTCCCCTCCTGGTTCGTCGAGACGGGCAAGAACGCCTTTGCCTGGCACAACATCGACGCCGAGCTGGCGCAGCTCACTTACGACTCCAACGAGGACAAGCGCGAGGCCGCGGTGATGCGGTCGGAGACGGCCTCGATCCGGGCCCTCACCTTCACCTCGGCCCATCTCAGCCTGGAGCTCGAGGTTACCGAGAACTCGCTACTCGGCCAGATCATCCCGCCGCGGTCCGGCACGCTCGAGATCCACACCAGGGCGGGCGAGATCAGAACGACCGAGGTGGACGAGATCGGCTGCTTCGCGGTCGATCCCATCCCGGACACTCCGTTCCGATTGCGCTGCCATACGGCAGATGGCACCGACGTGCTGACCGGGTGGATCACGATCTGAGCAGGCCAGTTCGGCTTGTGAGTGGCGGGACTTCAGGCCGCGCCCAGCGTCACCAGGGATGCCGCGGTGGCCTGCCCGACCGGATCGTCGCCCAGCCCGCGCCGAACTTTATAGATCGACTCGGCCAGGGTCTGACCGGATCGCAGGTAGCGGTGCAGATCCACCATTATCGGCACCACGGCTTGGTCGTTGAGCGGGACGATGGCGGCGATGATCCCCGCCGTGCCGAGCGGCAGCAGACTGCTGACCAGGCCGAGCAGCTCGTTGGCTCCGGCCTGCGCCAGTACGCCGGAGTCACAGCTGGACAGGACCAGCCGGTACGGCGCCCGGTGCAGGCGCTCGAAATCGTAGACGGTCAGCGGACCGTCGTGCATTCGCAGCGAGGAGAACAGCGGGCTGTCGGCCCGGAAGATCCCGTGTGCGGCGATATGCGCCAACCACGCCCCGTCCAACGCGGACAGCACCTTGTCGGCCGTGGCAGCGGCGTCTTCCAGCACCGTGACGTCGTCGTACAGCCGCGCGACCAGGGGCACCTCGGCGCCGCCCGTGGCCAGGCCGGGCCCGCGGGCCAGAACGACCTGGCGGTGTTTGGGTTTTGGCGCTTGGTGGGCCCGCATCCAAGCGCTGGCGGACGGGGCGACGCTGATTACCCGGTCCTTTAGTGCGGGCAGCAGCGCCCACGGGATGGGGTGCAGCCTGCCGGGCGGGACGATGATGATCGGCCCGTCGCCCAGGTGCGGGACGGCTTGTCCAAGCAGCGCTCGCTGGAGTGCTGGTCCCGCCTTACCCAGGACGGCCAGCGCGCTGGCCGGGTCGTCACCGGGGCGGCTGGAGGCTAGACGGCGCAGGGCGAAGCGGGCGAAATCCGCGGCCTTCATCGCATCGCTGGCATGACCCGCCGCGAACTGTCTTATGCGGCCCGACCCGCAGGTCAGGACGTACAGGTCGCCGTCGACGTCGACGATCTCGATGAGCTGGGCGGAGCCGAGTTCGTCGAGCAGGTCGGCCGGGCTGAACGGGACGCGGGTCCACGGCTCGTTACCCTGGGCTCGCAGCGCGCTGGCGCGCACCTCGGTTTCCAGCCGCTGTTGTTCCTTCTGCAGCGACGCGCTCGGCCTGCCCTGGCTCCGTGCCTGCTCCAGGCCCCTAGTCGCAGTGCGCAGCGCGGCCAGGTGAGCGTTCAGCTCCGCGTCGGCTGACGGCCGCACCGGGGGAACCGCGTAGGCGGTGGCCCGCCAGCGCTCGCTCCAGGTCAGCAGGAGCCGCGGCCGGCGGGCCTGCGCGGCATGTCGCAGGGCGAGGCCGGCCAGTTCGGCGCCATGCACGGTGGCCTGGGCCCGGAGTTCGGAGGCGCCCAGGGCCAGCCGGTACTCATCGAGAACGTCGAGCCCTCGCCTGCAGGCGGCCAGCATCCGGCCCGGACGGTCCGCACCCTCGGCGCGCAGGGCCTCGCCGAGCCACCCGCTGACCCGCGACAGCGCCGGACCGCGCCGCCGGGTCCGGGCCAGCGCGGCCAGATGGCGTTCGGCGTCGTCGCGGCGGCCGAGATCCAGGGCAATGCGCCCGGCCAGCAGGTGCGCCTGGGCCGCGTCGCTCGAGCCCAGGGCATCCAGCCGGGCGGCGGACCGGTTCGCCTCGCGCAGCAACGGGGCCGATACCGGGCCGACCTCGTACCGGACCTGGACGAGAACGCGTGCCGCATCGGCCTGCCGCCAGGCGCTCCGCTGTGACCGGCGGTACGCGGCCTGCGCCCAGTCCAGGGCGGCCCGGGGCTGCGCCGCGGCCAGCGCGCAGTTGGCCGCCTTGAGCAGCAGTTCCGCCTTCTTCGTAACCAGGCCATGGATCTGCTCCATTTCCCGCAACGCGGCCTCGGCCTCGGCCAGGGCGTCGTCGGCCAGCCCGGCCGCCAGCAGCACGGCACACCGTTCGCCGCGCAGCGTTATGGTCGGTACGTTCAGCCGCCGGTAGCTCAGGGTCGCCGCATCGAGGCGGGCCAGCGCGGCCGGGAGGTCTCCGGATGCGAAGGCGACCAGCGCCCGGTTGACGACCGGATCGAGCGCTTCCAGTTCCTGCCCGATGGTGGTGTACAGCCGTGCGGCGGAAACGAGGTCGGCGTCGGCGCGGCTGGTCGACCCCAGCTTCAGGTAAACGTTGGCGCGGGTGTTCAGCACGCGAGCCGTCCAGAGTAGGTCGCCCGCGCGCCGCAGCACGGTGACCGCGTGCTGCGCGTCTTCCAGGGCCGCCGGGAACCGGCCCAGGGCGAAGAACACGATCGCGCGCCGGGCCAGCACCCGCGCCGCCAGGACACCACTGGACCGGCGCACGGCGTCGTCGAAGGCGGCCAGCCCGGCCGCCGTCCGGCCCGCGAAAACGAGCGCCACGCCCAGGCCGGCGAGTACCTCGGTCTCGCGCTCGGCCGAGCCGGTGCGGCGGGCCTGGCGCAGCGCCTGGCGCAGTTCACGGACCCCGGCCTCGACGTCGCCGTAGTCGCGCAGCACGATCCCCGCGGCCTGATGGGCCACGGAGGCGTCATGAGGGCCCGGCCGTCCGGCGAGCACGGCACGCGCTCTGCTCAGTGCAGCCCAAGGCCGGGACGTGGCCAGCGCGATCAAATCGTTCACCTCGCGCGGACCTGCCGCGGCCGCGCGCCCTCCCCGGACCATAGGCCGATTCTAGGTCTCCAGATTTGGTGCGGTCCATGTATTAAAGTGCCACAATTGCCGCTCCGTAGGTGCGTCGGACTCCGCGAGCTTTCTTAGGAATCGCGGGGCTACTTACCAGTACCTGCGGTTAGATCGGGTAAATGATCAATTTCGGAGGGGCACAGTGACAGAAGAGAATTACTGGTACAGCCAGCTTGAGCCTAAGCTCGCACCTGAGGCCGTCGCCGAGGCCAAGATCATCGTCGACGCGTTCCGCGCCCGCGACATCCCGATTGAAATCGGCGGTTCCCGCGACGACGCCGGAGAAGACGACGACCTGCACCCAGGTGGCATTGCCTTCATGTACGACAGGGATCACATTCTCACCCGCGAACAGTATCTCGGCGGGGTAGGCGGGATGCTGGGACCCCAGCCTCCTGCGGACGCCAGCAAGCTACGAGGAGTGCTGGACGTACTCAAGGTCGACGACCGTGCCCCGGAAGTCGAGGTCATACGAGTGGTCGGGGACGTCGTGCTCCTCTGCCTGAACCCGCGGCGTCATAAGCACACTCGTGGCTACAACTACGGTGACGAAGGGGGCGGTGAGCACGCCGACGTGCTCGATCTTCTCCGCCTCATCGACGACGAACTGGGTGAGGGAATCGCGACGCCCGATCACGTGCTGACCGCCGCGAACGGAGCGATGACTCCCTGTTCAGCCACGGAGCCGCAGCAGGTTTACCAGACGGCGGAACCCCGCCCCCCGGTCTGCTGGGACGGCGGCGCCCGGGTGCGGATCTTCCAGGCCGACACCGGGCTGGTGGAGAAGGCGGCGCAAACCTTCCCGTGGCTCGCCGGCGTCCACGGCGATCTCGACCCGCGGGCCGGGACCGGTCCGGGCAGCACGATCTCGCCCTACGGGGGACACGGGACGTTCGTCGCGGGCGTCCTGCGGTGCATGGCTCCGCATGCGCAAGTCCACGTCGAGAACATCTTCGACACCGGGGGCAGCGCGCTGGAATCGGAGGTCGCGAAGAGGCTCCATGCGGCGTTCGGCTTCGGCTTCGAGATCCTCCACATCACGGCCTCGTGCCATACCTGGAAGAACATCCCGCCGCTGGCCCTGGAGGCCTTCCTGAAGCTGCTTCGGCCGTACAAGGGTGTCGTCTGCGTCGCAGAGGCGGGCAACAACCACACCCAGCGGCCGGCCTGGCCGGGCGCATTCCCTGACGTGCTCTCCGTCGGGGCGCTCGCGACCGACTGGCGTCACCGTGCGGACTTCAGCAATTACGGGGGCTGGGTCGACGTGTACGCACCAGGCGAGAAACTCATCAACGCCTTCGGCAGCGGAACGTATACCTGCCAGGTCCCGCCTAATGTCGGGCAGGTAAGGACGTTCTCCGGCCTGGCGCAATGGAGCGGAACTTCGTTCTCGGCCCCCATCGTGACCGGGCTGATCGCGGCCCGGATGGCCCGCCGGGGCGAGAGTGCCCGGGAAGCGGCCGAGGCCCTGCTAGCCGAGGCGCGGGCCCAGACGATCCCGGGCGTGGGTCCGGTGCTGTTCCCCTGCTGCGATGGCGATGACGACGAGCGTCACGGCGGACGGTGTGGGCATGGCTGCGGTGATCACGGCCGTCACGGTGGTGGTCACGGCTGCGGCTGCGGTGGCCACGGCGGTGGTCACGGCCGCCACTGACTGATCTAGTTTCTGTTATCTCGCGGGTCTATGTATTAGATCGGGATGCAGGACCCTCCGTAGTAGCATCCGAGTCCGCGGGCTTCCGGGGGGAACCCGCGGACTCGGTATTGGCTGGCCGGTCACCAGGATGCGGTGGGGGCGCCGGTACGCTGCGTGCTCGTGTCCGCCATCCGCTGCGCGCGCGCCATCAGGATGAGCCGCTGGATCGTGAACGTCACGCCGAA
>JBKQQQ010000021.1:0-3217 GCA_052144275.1 Streptosporangiaceae bacterium | reverse complement strand
ACTTCTTCTTGCGCTTGTTGCCGCCGCGGAACGCGGCCGGGATGTTGCCCTGCGCCGGGGGCGGGAAGTTCAGCCCGGGCGGCAGGTTGGCCAGCCCGTCGGCCAGGCTCTCGGGGAACCCTTCCGGCAAACCGCCACCAGGCAGGCCGCCGAGGCCGCCTGCCCCGCCCAAGCCGCCCGCGGGGCCGCCGGGGGCTCCTGGGGTTCCTGGGACCACGCCGTCCTGGCCGCCTCCGCCCCGCGCGATCTCGGCGGCGCGCCGCGGGTCGCCGCTGCGCGGTGCCTTCCTCTTGTTGCCCTTCTTATTACGCGCCTTCTGGCCTGCCGTCCGGCGGGCCGCGCCGAGGCCGGGCATCGGCGGCATGCCGGGGATGCCGCCGCTGAACATCGCCTTCATCTGCTTCTGGCCCTCGAAGAAGTTCGTGACCAACTGGGCGACCTCGCCGATGGCGACCCCGGAGCCCTTGGCGATGCGCGCCCGGCGGGAGCCGTTGATGATCTTCGGGTTGCGGCGCTCCTCCGGCGTCATGGACCGGACGATGGCCTCGGCCCGGTCCAGGTCCTTGTCGTTGACCTGCTCGAGCAGTTCCCGGTGCCGGCCCGCGCCGGGCAGCATGCCGAGCAGGTTCCCGATCGGCCCCAGCTTGCGCACCATGGCCAGCTGCTCGACGAAGTCCTCGAGGGTGAAGCCATCGCCGGAGACGAGCCGCCCGGCCAGCCCCGCGGTCTGCTCGGCGTCGAACGCCTTCTCCGCCTGCTCGATCAGGGTGAGCAGGTCACCCAGGTCGAGGATCCGCGACGCCATCCGGTCCGGATGGAACATGTCGAAGTCCTCGAGCTTCTCTCCCGAGGACGCGAACATGATCGGGCGCCCGGTCAGTTCCACGATGGACAGCGCGGCGCCGCCGCGCGCGTCACCGTCGAGCTTGGTCAGCACCACGCCGTCGTAGCCGACCCCGTCCAGGAACGCCTGCGCGGTCGCCACCGCGTCCTGGCCGATCATCGCGTCGACCACGAACAAGATCTCGTCCGGCTGGGTGGCGTCCCTGATCGCGACGGCCTGCGCCATCATCTCCGCGTCGACGCCCAGGCGGCCGGCGGTGTCGATGATGACCATGTTCTGCTGGCGGCGCCTCGCCTCTTCCAGCGAGTCCCGCGCGACGGCCACCGGGTCGCCGACGCCGCTGCCGGGGAACGGCGCGTAGACCGGAACGCCCACCCGCTCGCCCAGCACCTGAAGCTGCTGCACCGCGTTGGGCCGCTGCAGGTCGGCCGCGACGAGCATCGGGGTGTTGCCCTGCCCCTTCAGCCACAAGGCGAGCTTGGCCGCCAGCGTGGTCTTACCCGTACCCTGCAGGCCGGCCAGCATGATCACGGTCGGCGGCACCTTGGCGAACCGCAGCCGCCGCTCCTCGCCGCCGAGGATGGTGATGAGCTCCTCGTTGACGATCTTGATGACCTGCTGGGCCGGGTTCAGCGCGGCGGAGACTTCCTCACCGCTGGCCCGCTCCTTGACCCGGGCAATGAATTGCCTGACGACCGGGAGCGCGACGTCCGCCTCCAGCAGGGCAATGCGGATCTCTCGGCAGGTCGCGTCAATATCGGCGGCGGACAGCCGTCCGCGGCCGCGCAGGGAGGAAAAAACCTGCGTCAGCCGGTCAGAAAGGGTCTCAAACACAACACCCAGGCTACCGAACGGTCCGTGGTACCCGGGTCCGGTCGCCCCCTAAGCCCGGTGGCTCAGTCGCCCGGTGGCTCAGTCGCCGTCGCCCCCGTGCCCCGCGCCCCGCGGCTCAGTCGCCGAGCGCGGCCAGGACCGAGTGCACGATCGTGCGGCGCAGGTCGTCGGAGGCCAGCGGCTTGCCGTCACCGTCGGTCACGTAGAACACGTCGACGACTTCGGCCCCGAGCGTCTCCACCCGGGCCGCGCGCACGTCCAGGCCGCACTCGCCCAGCGCCCGGCCGACCCGCCAGAGCAGGCCGGGGGCGTCGTGGGCCCGCACTTCGATCACGGTCGCGGTATCAGAGGCGTCATCAATCAAGCCGACCTTAGGCGCGGGTATCGTTGCCGCCTGCGGCCGGACCGCCCGGGCGCGGCGGTCGAGCCGGTCCTCGACGTCCAGCCGCCCTTGCAGCATCCGGCGCAGGTCCGCGGCGACCAGCGTTGCGTCCGGCGGGTCACCGAACTCCGGTTCCACGTCGAACACGGTCACGGCCGTGTTCCCGACCGAAGAGGCGTTCGCGCTCCGCACGGCCAGCCGGTGCGAAGCCAGCACCCCCGCGGCGCGCCACAGCAGGCCGGGCCGGTCGGGGGCCACCACGGTCACCTCCGAACCGCGCACCGTCGCCGCCGGGCCGCCCTCGGCGGCCAGCGCCAGCTGGTCGTCGTGCAGCGGCGCGGGGCAGGGCATCGGATCGCCGTCGAGCACGGCCTCGACCCTCCGCACCAAGTCCGCGACCAGGGTGGCCTTCCAGTCGTTCCACGCAGCGGGCCCGGTCGCCAGCCCGTCCGCGACGGCCAGGGCGTGCAGCAACTCAAGCAGGGCTCGGCTGCGCACGGTCGTCGCGACCTGTTTGACGGTCACCGGGTCGTCCAGGTCGCGCCGGGTCGCGATCATGGGCAGCAGCAGGTGAAGCCGGACCGCCGAGGCGACCAGGTCCGCGTCCGGTGCGGGCAGGCCCATCCGCCGCCCTACGTCCCGCGCCACCACCTCGCCGGTGACGCTGTGATCCCCCGGCCAGCCCTTGCCGATGTCGTGCAGCAGCGCGGCGAGCAGCAGCAGGTCGGGCCGGGCCACCTCGCGGGTCAGCGCGGCGGCGTGCGCCGCCGCCTCGGCCAGGTGGCGGTCGACGGTGAACGTGTGCAGCGGGTTACGCTGCGGGCGGTTCCTGACCCGCTCCCAGTCCGGGATCAGCGAGGTCACCAGGCCCTCGGTGTCCAGGGCCTCCCAGACGCTGACCGCGGCCGGGCCGGCCCCGAGCAGCGCGAGCAGCGAGTCCCGGGCCGCCGCGGGCCAGGGGACGGGCAGCGGCGGGCATTCGGTCAGCCGGTCCAGGGTCCGCGGCGCCAGCGGCAGCCCGGCCTGCGCGGCCGCGGCCGCGGCGCGCAGCACGAGCCCGGGGTCGCTAGCCGGATCAGCGGCTCGGGCCAGTACCACCTCGCCGTCCTGTTCCACCACCCCGTCCGCAAGCGGGCGGCGTTCGGCCTGGCGGCGGC
>JBKQQQ010000020.1:0-2744 GCA_052144275.1 Streptosporangiaceae bacterium | reverse complement strand
CAGAGAGCTTGCCGACCTTGCCGGACGTCATCAGGTTCAACGAGGACAACCGTTGTACGGCGAGATCGGTGTCCCACTGGTCGTTGAGTTCCCGTGCGGCGGCGAGCTGGTCGCGGACCCGCAGGTGGCGGTAGAGCGGCACCGTCTGGTCGATGGCGGACACCGCGTCGCGGGCCTGCTGGCTGCCAGGTGTAAAGCCAAGTACGGTGGCCGTGCCCGCCGTCGGGGTCACTACACCGGCCAGGATGCGCAGCAGGGTGGTCTTGCCTGCGCCATTGTGTCCGACCAGGGCAGCCACGTGGCCGGCCGGAACGGTGAGACGGCAGTCTCGCAGGGCCCAGGTCTGCCGGTAACGCTTGCCGAGGCCGTCCGTCTCGATGACGTTCATGCCGCCCCGCCTTCCCGGCGCGCTTCGGCGCGGCCGGGAAGGCGGGACGCGGCGCCCCCGCCGCTAAAATCTCGCAGCGCCGCCGTGAACAGCGCCTTCATGCCAAGCTCGTCCACTCCGGCCTCGGCCGCCTCGGCCAGCCACGTGGTGAGCTTCTTCTGCAGGGCGGCCATCTGCTTGAGGCCGACGACGGCTGGTGCCTGCGTGATGAACGTGCCGACGCCGGGGCGGCCGGCCGCGATGCCGCGCAACTCCAGCTCGCGGTATGCCTTCATCACCGTGTCCGGGTTCACCGCCAGCGAGCGGGTCACGTCCTTGATCCTCGGCAACTGGTCACCCGCACGCAGGAAGCCGAGCCGCAGCGCATAGTCGACCTGGTGCACCAACTGCAGGTAGGTAGGCACCCCCAGCCCCCGGTCCAGGTAGAACGCGATCGGCGACACCTCGTCATCGAAGTTGTCTGGTTTATCGGTAACCATGGTTAAACCATACGGTGGCGCTTAGCAGGGGTCAAGGGCCGGGCCGGCCGTTGGCCTCACGCCCACCGCGGACAGGATGAACTTGAAGCCACCTACCAAGAGCACATACTCGCTGTACTCGCGGCCGCCCGAGGGATCGCTGCGACGCAGATCACGGCCAGCTGGTTGATCATCTGATAATGCGGTGGGTGCTGGTCATCGCGCACCGGCGGCAGCAAGCGTAAATTCCTTGGTCAGGACGATGTTGATCATGTACGTAAGGTGCGTGTCGCCCCTCGGACACTTAGCGCATATCCCTGACCTGCACTTATACGTTTCCAGCTTGAGTCATATGCGCAACGCCGCAGGTCACAGGCATGCGAGTCCAAGTCCCTCTCGGACACTAACCCTTTGCGCATGCTGTGACGCCGTCCAGTCCTGCGACTGATCCGCTGAGGCGCGCCTATCGCCAGCATTGGCCCATGATCGTGGGAGTTTGGACGCCGCGGGCGGCGCTAGGCCGGGCGGGCGCCGTGATAGGCCACCTGCGGTCGGAGCGGATCGCCCGGCGGAATCCGGGGGTGGTCGAACCGGGTCGTCTCCGTCAGCCCCAGCCGGCGCATGACGGCCTGGGACGGTTCGTTGAGGACCGCGGTCATGGACCAGATCTCGGGCAGGCCCATGTTGTCGAAGGCGACGCCGAGCGCGGCCCGGGCCGCCTCGGTGGCGTAGCCGTGGTGCCAGGCGTGCCTGGCCAGCCGCCAGCCGACCTCCACGCCGCCGGCGCCGGGCACGCCGTCCGGCAGCGGGTTGAGACCGGTGAACCCGATGAACGTGCCGGTCGCAGCCACCTCCAGGGCCCAGAATCCGAACCCCTGCCGGTCGAAACGCGTCCCGATCATCTCGATCAGCGCGTCGCTGGCCGCGCGGTCCAGCAGGTTCGGGAAGAACCGCATGGTTTCAGGGTCGGCGTTCAGCTCGGCGAACGGTGCCCGGTCGGACTCCTGCCAGCGTCGCATGATGAGCCGATCGGTCTCCAGCCGATCGAATCGCACACTCGTCGTCATAGCTTGATCATGGGCCGTAAGCGGAACTTCGGCTACGCCTACGCCGGCCACACCGACAGCGGCGGCGACACCGGCGCCACGTCGACCTAAGTCCGCGCCAGCCTGTCCGAGGTCGCCGCCGCGCTGGCCGCGCTGGCCGCGCTGACGGGCGAACCCCATCCCCTCGCCATGGCGGAAGGGTGGTGACCGGCATGACTTCCCTCATCTATGACACGGGGAGCCCAGAGCTGGTCCCGGTACCGGGTACGGCAGCAGGACCGGTCCAGCTATCTGGTCTTGACGGGGCGGACCAGTCCTGTGCTGGCTCCTGTCCGATCCGGATGGTGCGGTCCTGGCCATTGCTGCTGCTGGCTGCACCGGTCGCCGTAGAGGTGTGGTCCGGGTGGATCGGTATCGGGGAGAAAACCGGCTTCGGCCCCTGCCCCCTCGCCAGGCTCCTTGGACGTCCGGATCTGCCGATGAGCGGGTCGCGGGGTCGATGCCCGGACGCGGCGCACCGGATACTTGCGCCTGAGAGTCTTGCTCATCCCGGCGAGCTCGCTCCCGGCCGCCTGTGCGATATTGGGCGCATGACGGCTTGGAAGGACGTCGAGCGCGCGGAACCTGAGTTCGCGCAGCGCGTGCGGGAGCTCTTCGACAGGCACAGGCACAAGACGATTGCCACCGTGCGAGCCGACGGGTCGCCGCGGATCTCCGGGATCGAGGTGGCCTTCGAGGACGGCGAGCTCGCCTTCGGCTCGATGCCGAACGCGCGCAAGGGCGCGGATCTGGGCCGGGATCCGCGGTTCGCACTGCACAGCGCAACGATCGACCCAGTCGAGGGCGCGGAAG
>JBKQQQ010000019.1:0-10037 GCA_052144275.1 Streptosporangiaceae bacterium | reverse complement strand
TCTCCGGCGCCTTGTTCGGCGGCGTGGTGCACACCGTCACCAGCTCGGACTTCACCGCGTTCAGCTCCCTGACCCTGCTGGCGCTGCTGGTCATCATGCCGGGCCGGGAACCCTGGTACGCGTTCGCCGCGGGCTTCGCGCTGGTGATCATCCCGTCCTGGATTTCCACCGGCGGGACCGTGGGTGACTGGCTGAACGTGCTGTTCGGCGCGGCCGCGGTGCAGGTGGCCATCGGCCTGGTGCCGCGCAACGAGCGGCTGCACGGCTTCCTCGACCGTATCGGCGGCCGCCGCCCCGCGCCGGCGACCGCGAGCGCGTCCGGCGAACCCTCGCAGGCGGAGGAGACGCGAGTGCCCGCGGCCGCCAGCGGGTCGGGCCCCGGCGTCGGGCGGCCCGGCGAGGACCGTAAAACGCCGGCCGCCGGCCTCGACCTGGCCCACGTCACGGTGCGGTACGGCGGGCATCTTGCGGTCAACGACGTGAGCCTGACCGCCCCGGTCGGCCGGATCACGGGCCTGATCGGGCCGAACGGAGCCGGCAAGACCACCTTGTTCAACGTGGCCTCCGGCCTGGTCCGGCCGGCGGGCGGCACACCGCGGCTGCACGGTGCGGATATGTCCACGCTGGATCCGGCGGCCCGGGCCCGGCAGGGCCTCGGCCGGACCTTCCAGAAGATGGAGCTGTTCGACTCGCTGACCACGAGGGAGAATGTGTCCCTTGGCCGGGAGGCCGGGCAGGCCGGCCGGCGGCCCTGGCGGCACGTCGCCGAGACCAGGCGAGAGCGGCACAGCCGCGACGCGGCCACCGAGCAGGCGATGGCGCTGACCGGGATCGCCGACCTGGCCGACCGCCCGGTGGCGGCGCTGTCCACCGGGCAGCGGCGGCTGGCCGAACTGGCCCGCTGCCTGGCCGGCGACTTCGACATGCTGCTGCTCGACGAGCCGTCCTCCGGCCTGGACCGGGCCGAGACGATGAGGTTCGGCGCCGTGCTCACCCGGGTCGTCGCGGAGCGGGGAGTCGGCATCTTGCTGGTGGAGCACGACATGGCCCTGGTCATGAACATCTGCGACTACGTTCACGTGCTCGACTTCGGCACGAAGATCTTCGAGGGAACCGCGGCGGACACCAGTTCCAGTGACATCGTCCGGGCCGCGTACCTCGGCACCGAGCCGGTCGGCCAGCAGCAACCCAAGATGGCGAGGTAGCAGACAATGCTGGAACTGCGCGGGATCGAGGCCGGCTACGGCGAGCACACCGTACTCCGCGATGTCTCGCTGACCGTCCAGCCGGGCACGGTGGTAGCCGTGCTCGGGCCGAACGGGGCCGGCAAGACCACCTTGCTCCGCGTTGCGTCCGGCCTGCTCAGACCCTCGGCCGGATCAGTCCTGCTGGGCGGTGCGGACGTCACGCGAACCCGGCCGTACGCCCGCGCCCGGCACGGCCTGTGCCATATCCCCGAGGGCCGCGGCATCTACCCGACGCTGACCGTGCGGGAGAACCTCATGCTGCACGCGCGCCGGGGCGAGGAGGCCACCGCGCTGGACCGGGCTATCTCGGCCTTCCCTGTGCTCGGCGGCAAGCTGCGCCAGCCAGCCGGGCTGTTGTCCGGCGGGCAGCAGCAGATGCTGTCGCTGGCCCGCGCCTACCTCGCCGACCCGAAGGTGGTCATCGTGGACGAGGCCTCGATGGGGCTCGCGCCGGTCGTCGTGGACAAGATCTTCGAGTTCCTCGGCCAGATCGCCGCGTCCGGCACCGCGCTGCTCATCGTGGAGCAGTACGTCAACCGCGCCCTGGCGCTGGCCGACCAGGTGTACCTGCTGAACAAGGGCGGCGTGGTGTTCAGCGGCAAGCCGGCCGGCCTCGGCGACGACCTTTTCACTCACTACCTCGGCACGGCCGCGGGCGCGCACTGAGCAATGTAAGCGCTGCCGCAGTTCCGTGGCGGTCATCCTGGCCGCCGGCATCCGCGCGCCAGTGATCTTCTCAGGGTCGAAGTCGTCCGCCAGCGGGCGGAACGCCGGGGGACGTTTGTGCACGAAGCTGTCCACGCCCTCGGCGAAGTCCGGGCCGCTGTTCAGCACCTCCATCACCGCGTACGAGCGGCGGCAGGCCTCCTCGAACGAGGCGTCGAGGTCGGCGAGCACTTGGTGGCGGATGGCGGCCATGGCGGCCGGAGAGCAGTTACGCGCCAGGTCCCTGGCGTACGCCAGGGCCGCGGGCAGCACGGCGCCGGGCTCGAGTACCCGATTCACCAGCCCGAGTTCCCTGGCCTCGTCGGCTTCGAAAACCCGGCTGGACAGAAGCAGGTCAAGCGCGTTGCCCACGCCGACGTAGCGGGGCAGGACCCAGGACATGCCGTACTCGGCACCGAGCCCGCGGCGGGCGAAGGCGGTGGAGAACCTGGCTCCCCGCGCCGCGAACCGAACGTCGCACATCAGCGCCTGGGTCAGCCCGATCCCGGCGCATGCGCCGTTGATCGCGGCGATCAGCGGCTTGCGGAACAGCCGCGGCGCGTACTGCGGGCGGCGGGCCGAGATGTTCACCGGCCGGCCGGCCACCTCAGCCAGCCTGCTCATGTCCATGCCCGGGCAGAACGATGTCCCGGCGCCGGTCAGCACCCCGACCCGGACCGCCGGATCGGCGTCGGCCGCGGCCAGCAGGTCGAAGTACCGGTTCTCCATCGGCGCGGTCCACGCGTTGCGGCGCTCGGGCCGGTTCAGCGTGAACGTCGCGACGCCGTCCGCATCGACCTCGGTGAGCACCAGGTCCTCATCGTCTGCCATCGACCGACCTCCCTACCGGACTCTATTGTTCTATATTATCTTATTGAGTTAGCTTATTATAGCGACCCGCGGCCCCCGCGGCCAGGCGGGGTGTGCTGGGCAGGCAGCTGGCGAACGCGGCCGCGGCAGACGGCCGCGGCCGGTGACGGCGCTGTCCTTATGGCCTATTTGAAGGCGGTGAGGACCAAGACGATCAGGACCGCTATGGTCAGCACGAGCAGGACGAGATGCGGGCTATCAAGTTCGTTTTGTCCGGCCTTGGCGGGTCGCTGCCGGCGTCGTTGCTGGTGGAGCACGGTCGTCATGGTGACGACCGGGGCCACCACCACGGTGGCGGCCGCCAGCAGCCCGCCCAGGAAAGCTCCCACGTTGTCGGGACGCGTCAGCACGAGCACCGCGAGCACGGCTGCCGCGATCATGGTCGTGCGGGCGCCCGTCCGCCCTACCCGGTCGGCCGGCGGCCGAGCCTTCGGCCGGGCTGCGGCCGGCTCGACGGGGATGTCAGCGGTGAGCGCGGCTAGCTCCGCGCAGGTCCGCGCGGTCAGCGCCTGGCCCGCCCGCACGTCGAATTCATCCTTGGCCAGCCGGCCCTGCGCGAACGCGGCCTTGAGAACCTCGATCGCCTGCTCGCGCTCGGCGCGGGACGTCCGCATCGCGCCGCGGTCTGCCATGCCTGCCGTTATCTCGCCGCCTGGCCCTGTCATCACCGGAACCTCCCCGCGTGCACCATGCGGGTCCAGCGTAACCCGGCTGGCCCCCGGTGCCCAGGTCCCGTGCCCTCAGCTGCTCTTGGCGATGAGCCTAGCGACGATCGCGACATGCTCGGGGGAGTGCATGCTGTCCCGCTCCGCGCCGAGCGCGGTCTCCATTACCGTGGCCATCGCCTGCTCCAGGTGCAAGTTCACGGCCCGTTTGGTCCCTCGTAGTGCCGTGGCGGGCAGCGCGGCCAGCCTGCGGGCGAGGTCCATCGCCTCGTCGAGCAGCTTGTCGCCCGGCACCACGCGGTTCGCCAGGCCCAGCCGGACGGCTTCGGTCGCGCTCACCCGGTCCCCGAGGAAGAGCAGTTCCCTGGCCCGGACCAGCCCCACGATCAACGGCAGCACCATGGCCCCGCCATCCCCGGCGACCAGCCCCACCTGGACATGCGGGTCGGCCAGGTAGGTCCCCTCCGCCATCAGCACCAGGTCACTGAGCAGGGCCAGGCTGCAGCCCAGCCCGACGGCGGGCCCGTTCACCGCCGCGATCACCGGCACCGGGCACCGAACCATGCCGGTGATGATGCGCCGCGCCTCCGCGATGTTCTGTTCCCGGAACGCCTCATCCCGCTGCACCCGGGTCATCACGTGAAAATCCCCGCCCGCGCTGAACGCCCGCCCGCGGCCGGTCAGCACCACCGCCCGCACCGCCTCGTCCGCGGCGAGGCGATCCCAGAGGTCCGCCAGCGCGGTGTGCAGCGTCTCGCTCGCGGCGTTGCGCTGCTCCGGCCGGTTCAGCTCGATCAGCCGGATGGGCCCCTCAGCGGTCACCACGAGTTCCGGCGCCAGTTCGTCCATAGGCTCAATATAGTTAAATCTTATGAATCAATCAATGAGGCCGAACGGACCAGGTACCCGCCCCGGCCAGCCGCCACCAGCCCGGGCCGGCGGCCGTTCCCGGCGCGGCGCGTAACGGATCGGCGTTCCGCTCTCGCGGCGCAGGGGCTAGGCTGACCTCCGGCCCCCGGCCGCCTTAGGCTTTTCGCGTGGCTGCGATTGAGTTCGAAGAACGAGACCTTGACGCCAGCGTTCCTGACCTGGCGGCCGGCGGCGCGTGGACCCAGGTGCGGTTGCGGTGGCGGCGGGACCCGCTGACGGGCGCCAGCGCCCGGATCCTCACCGGGGTGAAGCTCCAGCCCCCGACCCGGCCGGACCTGACCGAACTAACCGCCCCGCCCGCCTTCTGCCCGTTCGACGCCGACCGCCTGGAGACGGCTACCGTGCCGTTTCCCGCCGAGCTCACGGCCGAGGGCCGCATCCGCCAGGGCCGGGCCGTGGTGGTGCCCAACATCATGGCCTACGCCACGCACAGCGCGGTCGGCATCTACGATCCCAGCCGTCACTTCCTCGACCTGGACGACCTGGCGCCGTCCATCGTCGGGGACGCCCTGGCCGTCATGGTCCGCCATGCCCGGTTGGTGCGGCGCCTGGACCCCACCGCCGTGTGGAGTTCGGTCAACGCCAACTACCTGCCGCCCTCGGGCGCCTCGCTGGTCCATCCGCACCTCCAGTCCGCTCACGACGCCTGCGGCCTCACCGGCCAGCGCCTGCTGGCCGAGAAGGCCGGAGAATGGCACGACAGGCACGGGTCCTACTCTGCCTCCTACTGGGCCGCCCTGGTCGAGGCGGAGGCCGGCGGCCCTCGCTGGGCCGGGCACATCGGCCGGGTGGCGTGGCTGACCCCCTTCGCGCCGACCGGGTTCCACGAGGTCTGGGGAGTGGTCAGCGGGGCCGCCGATGTGACCGAACTGACCGAGGAGGACACCCAGGCCCTGGGGCAGGGGCTGTCGCAGGTCCTCGCCGCCTACCGGGCCTGGAACCTGACCTCGTTCAACTTCGCCCTGATCGGCGGCGGGCCACAGGCCCGCGAGCACGGGCACCAGGTCGTGCTCAAGGTGGTCAGCCGGTCCAACCCGGAGCCCTTCTATCGCAGCGACGCCACCTATTTCGAGCGCCTCTACGGAGAGGCCCTGATCGACCTGAGCCCGGAGGAGATAGCGGACGGCGTCCGGGCCAGCTTCTGATCCGCGCCGCTGCCGTCTTACCTGCAGTGCTCTTACCTGCCGTGCTACTTGAGGCCCCGCAGGATGAGGTCCCAGGTCTCGGTGCCAGTCTCATAGGGGGCGTAGAACGAGACCCGGTCGATCAGCCCGCCGAACCGGCGCTGGATCTCCGCCGCCACGTCGGTCGGCTCGGCCACGACCGCGAAGGCGTGCAGCACGTCGTCGTCGACGAGGGCGCCCATGGCCTCCCACTTGTCAGCCCGGTCCGACCTCGACAGCGAGTTGAGCTCGTCGCCCAGCCCGGCCCAGCCGTGCCGGTCGAGCACTCCCCGGTAGGCCGGGGTACTGCCGTAAAAGGCGATCTGCTGGCGGGTGCCGGCCACCGCGCGGGCCATCTCCTCCCCGGTGTCGCCGGTCGCGATCATCAGCAGCAGGCTGACCTCGACGTCTGCCCGTGATCGCCCCGCCGCGGCCAGGCCTGCGGAAAGCGCGGGGAGCGTCACCTCGCGCAGATAGCGCTCGGTGGAGAACGCGTGCACCAGCAGGCCGTCGGCGACCTCCCCGGCCACCGCGGTCATGGCCTCCCCGACCGCGGCGAGGAAGACCTCGGGTGCGCCACCGGGGGCGGGCGGCGGCGAGAAGAACGGGGTCATCAGCGTGTGGGTGTAGAAGTCACCGCGGAAGCTCAGTTTCGCCCCGTCGTTCCACGCCGACCAGATCGCCCGCATGGCCATGATGAACTCCCGCATCCGCGGCGCGGGATGGCTCCAGGGCATCGAGAACCGCCGCTCGATGTGCGGTTTTATCTGGCTGCCCAGGCCGAGGACGAACCGCCCGTCCGAATACGCCTGCAGGTCATGCGCGGTGTAGGCGAGTTGCATGGGGGAGCGGGCGAAGGCCACCGCGATGGCCGTGCCGAGTGTCATCTGCCCGGTGTGCTCGGCCGCCAGCACCAGGGGCAGGAAGGGGTCATGCGCGGACTCCGACGTCCACAGCCCGTCGTAGCCAGCCTTCTCGTGCCGCCTGGCCTCGTCGATCACCGCGGCGGCGGGCCACGCCCCGAGCTTGCCGTCGACCTTCATCGGTTCCTCCAAGATCTCTGCTAGTCGGTTTGGGCCAGTCGGTCTGCGCCAGTCGGTCTGCGCCAGTCGGTCTGCGCCAGTCGGTCTGCGCCAGTCGGTCTGCGCCAGTCGGTCTGTGCCAGTCGGTCTGGAAGTTTGGCGTTTAGTCGTTAATGTAGGATAATAAATTAACTATATACCTCGAACCTTCAGGGGGCAGGCGGTGGACTTCGGCCTTTCCGAGGAGCAGGAGATGCTCCGTGCCACGGCACGCCAGTTCGTCGCGGACGTCTGCCCGGCCGAGCGGGCCAAGGAGTGGGATGAGGAGTCGGCGGTCCCGCCCGAGCTGTTCAAGGGCATGGCCGACCTGGGCTGGTTCTCGCTGCCGTTCGCCGAAACCGATGGCGGGGACGGCGGCGGCCCGGTCGAGCTGATCCTGATCGCGGAGGAACTCGGCCGGGCCAGCTTCGACGTGGCCATGTGCTACATCGGCGTCCTCATCCCGGGGATCACCGTGTTCACCTGGGGCAGTGACGCGCAGCGGGCGTTCATCCGGGAGCAGGTCATGACCGGCCGGCAGCGGCTCGCGGTGGCGGTCAGCGAGCCGGACAGCGGGTCGGACGCGGCGGCGCTGCGCACCACCGCCCAGGACCGTGGCGATCACTTCCTGGTGAACGGCCAGAAGATGTGGTGCACCGGGGCCGGCCTGCCGGATACCACGATCGCCACCTACGTCCGCACCGGCCCCCGTGAGCCCAAGCACGAAGGCATCAGCCTGCTCCTGATCGACCCGCTGGCCGACGGGGTGGAGGTGCGGCGTACTCCCACGCTGGCCCGGCACATCCTGGGGACCAACGAGGTGTACCTGTCCGATGTGGTGGTGCCCAGGGAGAACCTGGTCGGCCCGCAGGACAAGGGGTGGTCGGTGCTGCTGTCCAACATCGAACTGGAGAAGGTGATCATCACCGGCGGGTACCTCGGGGCCGCCCAGGCGACCCTGGACGAGATGCTCGCGTTCGCCAAGACACGGCACGCGTTCGGCCGTCCGGTCGGCACCTTCCAGGCGCTGGCTCATGCCATGGCTGACCTGCAGGTGGAAATCGACTCGGCCCGGCTGCTGGCCTACCGGGCCGCGTGGCTCCTCGCCCAGGGCCGGCCATGCGGCCGGGAAGGCTCGATGGCCAAGCTCAAGGGCTCGGAGACCTACGTCGCCGCCGCCCGGCTGGGCATGCAGGTCTGCGCCGGGCACGGCTTCTCCACCGAGAGCGTCATGAGCTTCCGCTACCGGGAGTCGATCGTGGCCACGATCTCCGGCGGCACCAGCCAGATCCAGCGAAACGGCATCGCCCGCAGCATGGGCCTGCGGAGCTACTGACCGACCCATCACACCGCACCCGGGACCGGCCCTCGTAGCAGGGTCATCCGCCCTGGGTGATGCGGGCTCCGCCATGGCGCCGCAGGATACGGGCCAGTAGGGGAGTAACTGGCGAGCAGCGGGAGAGGGCCTGATGGCGATTGTCGAGTACGGGCCGGGGGCCACGTTCCCCGGCGTGATCGGACGGACCATCGACGAGTCCACGCCGGCCTGGCCGGCCCCGGTGCGAGCCCGCGAGGGCGCTCCTAATGTGCTGTTCATCGTGCTGGACGACACGGGGTTCGGCCAGCTTGGCTGCTACGGCAGCCCGATCGAGACCCCCAGCTTCGACGCGCTCGCCGCGAACGGCCTGCGCTACAACAACATGCACACGACCGCGTTGTGCTCGCCCAGCCGTTCGTGCATCGTCACCGGCCGCAACCATCACAGCAACGCGATGGCCGCCATCACGGAGCTGGCGAGCGGCTATCCCGGGTACAACGGCGTCGTGCCGTTCGAGAACGGCTTCCTGTCCGAGATGCTCCTCGAGCACGGCTACAGCACGTTCATGGTCGGGAAGTACCACCTGACGCCGAGCAACCAGGAGACGGGCGCGGGCCCGTTCGACCGCTGGCCGCTGGGCCGCGGCTTCCAGCGTTTCTACGGCTTCCTCGGCGGTGACACCAGCCAGTGGTATCCGGACCTGGTGTACGACAACCACCAGGTGGAGCCGCCGCGCACGCCCGAGGAGGGCTATCACCTCAGCGAGGACCTGGTCGACAAGGCGATGGAGTTCATCGCCGACGTCAAGCAGGTCGACCCGGCCAAGCCGTTCTACCTGCACCTGTGCTTCGGCGCCACGCACGCGCCGCACCACGTGCCGAAGGAATGGGCGGACCGCTACGCGGGCGTATTCGACGATGGCTGGGACGCCTACCGGGAGCGGGTGTTCGCCCGGCAGAAGGAACTCGGCATCGCTCCCGCCGGCGCCGAGCTGTCACGTCACGATCCCGACGTGCCCGACTGGGCGTCGCTGCCCCCGGCCGCCCGCCGCCTCTACAGCCGGATGATGGAGGTCTTCGCCGGTTTCCTGTCCCACACCGATCACCAGGTTGGGCAGCTGGTGGAGTTCCTGCGCCAGCTCGGAGAGCTCGACAACACCCTGGTCATGGTCATCTCCGACAACGGCGCCAGTGCCGAGGGCGGGCCCACCGGGACCACGAATGAGGCGCAGTTCTTCAACAACGCCCAGGAGTCGCTGGAGGAAAGCCTCAAGCTGATCGATGAGATCGGCGGTCCCAAGCACTTCAACCACTACCCGTGGGGCTGGACGTGGGCCGGGAACACGCCGTTCCGCCGGTGGAAGCGGGAGACCTACCGGGGCGGCGCCAGCGATCCGTTCATCGTCTCCTGGCCGCGGCGGATCACGGCCCGGGGCGAGGTCCGCACCCAGTACGCGCACATCATCGACATGGTGCCCACGGTCCTGGACCTGCTGGGCATCGATCCGCCCGCCACGATCCGCGGCGTCACCCAGTCACCCCTGCAGGGAGTCAGCTTCGCCCACACGCTCCAGGATGCCGCGGCGGAGAGCCACCACCACACGCAGTACTTCGAGATGCTGGGTCACCGGGCGATCTACCACGACGGCTGGCGGGCCGTCTGCCCCTGGCCCGGCCCGTCGTTCACCGAGGCGGGCATGGGTTTCGGGCAGCCGATCTCGGCCCAGACGCTCTCCGAGCTGGACGCCACGGGCTGGGAGCTTTACCACGTGGCGGAGGACTTCGCGGAGAACCACAACGTGGCCGCCGATCACCGCGACCGGCTGATCGCGATGATCGGCACGTGGTACGTGGAGGCCGGCAAGTACAACGTGATGCCGGTCGACGGCAGCGGCCTCGCCCGGATGATCGCAGAAAAGCCGCTCGTGGCGGCGCCCCGCGACAGCTATACCTACCGGCCTGGCACGCAATCGATCCCGTACTTCGCCGCACCCAGGGTCCTCAACCGCCCGCACAGCATCACCGCGGATGTCGAGATCCCCGCGGGCGGGGCCGAGGGGGTGCTGCTGTCCCAGGGCA
>JBKQQQ010000018.1:0-5958 GCA_052144275.1 Streptosporangiaceae bacterium | reverse complement strand
TAGGAACGCAGGTCAGGACAGGGATACATGTCCGGCGATGACCCCGTATGTACCTGGCTTCGGGGGAGTTCGAATCCCCCCGCCCGCACTAAAAGACCCCGCCCGCACCCGGAGGTCGGCCAGCGTGCGGAGCGTTTCCGCGGAAACGTTTCCTGGCCAGAGCCACGCCGACCCCGGCCAGCATGGCCAGCCCGTACAGCACGTACTGATCGCTGGCCAGCATCAGCTCCGGCCGGACCGGATGGCCGGGCCACGGGATCGACAGGAACCCCGAGAACACCACCGCGCCCGCGAACGCCGCCAGGCCGCAGGCTACCGACCGGCGCCGCCACGTGGCCGCGGTCAGCCATACCAGCAGCGGGACCACCCACACCCAGTGATGGGTCCAGGAAAGCGGCGAGACGAGCAGCCCGGTGATGGCGCAGCACATCGTCCCGGCCAGCCGGTGCCCGCGGCGGTGCGCCCAGACGGCGACCGCCAGCCCGGCCAGGCCGGTCACCAGGACCGCGGCCAGCCACCAGGTCCGCGGCGGGTCCCCGGTCCCGGCCAGCCGGGCTATCGCCCCGGCCAGGGACTGGTCCGACGGGTTGGCCGGATTGCCGATCCTGCTCTGGTTGTAGAACACCCCGCCCAGCCAGAACGTCCGGGACCGCGCGGGCAGCCAGATGAATCCCGCCGCGACCGTCGCCGCGAACACCCCTGTCGCGGTCACCGCCGCCCGCACCCGCCCGGTGACCGCGAGGTACGCCACGAAGATCAGCGGGGTGAGCTTGATCCCGGCGGCCAGCCCCGTTCCGATCCCCTGCCACCAGCCGCCGTCGTTCCGGCGCAGCACGTCGGCGCCGATCAGCGCGGCCAGGATCAGGTTGACCTCGCCGAGGTGCAGCGTGTACGCCACCGGCCAGGTCAGCAGGCCTATCGCGGCCACCGCGAACACGCTCTCGGCGCGCAGGCGCACCCCCGCCGCGCCCAGCGACAGGCCAGACAGCACCGCCAGCCCCGCCACGCTCCCGGCCGTGAGCGCCGCCTTCAGCACCCCGATGGACGCCCCCGCGAACACCGCGAACAGCAGCGCGGCGAACGGCGGGTAGGTGAAGCTGAACGGCGCGCCCGGAGCGTACAGCGCCCTGCCGTCGGCGGTGCCCTGCTGGCCGCCCCACCAGTACACCCGGACATCCCACAACGGCCAGTGCGACGCCGGTGCCGGAAGTCCGGGCAGCAGGTACACCACCAGCGCCGTCACGCCCACCAGCACCAGCGCTGACCGCATCCACGGCCCATCCCGCAGCGCCACCAGCCGGGCCGCAAAGCGACGCGCCTGCATCAGTGCCGTGACCGGAGCGTTGGCTTGTGTCACTAGCTAACCTTGCCCAGGAACGCGCCGCGGCGCATCCGCCCGGGGGCTACACCTGCCCGGAGCTTGGTAGCCCGCGGGCGTACGCCTGCCGGCTCATTCCCCGTCGGCCACGGCGTGGTTCCCGCGATTTCAACGAAGACCACTGTCCCCCCGGGCACGTTCCGTTCGTCATGCACACGACAAGATAGCAGCGACGCCGAAACCGATTCTGGCCCCTGCGACGATGCGGAAGCGTGTGCCTACAGCACGCCATCGTCCACGGTGAAGGTCATGCTGCGTACCGGGGCGAGTTCCTGGAGGCGTGCCGCGTCGGCGGCGGTGGCGCGGCCCTCGGGCGAGGCGAACGCGGCGCGCAGCTCTTCCATCGTGTCCCATTCCAGCTCGGCGACCAGGTAGTACGGCGCGCCGCGGACGGCCACGACGTCACGTCCGACCGCGTACCGGCGCAGCCCCGGCAGTCGGCGCCCGAGCGGAATGTGGACCTCGCGGTAGTGCCGGTCGAACGCCTCGGGGTCGGTCGGCATCTCGTACAGGGCGAGGAAGCGAACCGTCATCGTGCTGCCCTCCCGTACCGCGCGAGAACGGCGGCGTCGGTCCGCTCGGCCGACAGGCACTCCAGGTAAGCGGGCGGGTTGCCAACGGGGAAGAGCCGCTCGCCGATGCCGAGGATCGTGGGGAAGGTCAGCAGCCGGTACTCATCAATCAGGTCCTCGGCCGTCAGCGCGTGCACGACGCTCAGGCTGCCGGTGATGATCACATCGCGCCGCTCGCGCTTGACGGCGTCGACGATGTCGCCGTCGATGACTCGCGAGTTCACCCACGCCGACGCGTCGGACAGCGTGCGGGAGGCGACCAGCTTCGGCACGGCGTTCATCCGGGCGGAGAACGGGTCGTCGCGCCCCGGCCAGAGCCGCGAGAACAACTGCCAGGTCTTGCGCCCTAGCAGCATGACCCCGTCGTCCAGCGTGCTCCCGAGCCGGAACTTGTCCCCGGCGACCGTCTCGGGGCCGTGCCGGAACGCCCAGCCGCCGGCCGGGGTGCCCCCGGACCCGTCCGGGTCGGACACGATCCCGTCCAGGGTGATGAACTGAATGACGATGACGCTCACGATGGGTTTCCCTTCGGTCGATGCTCACCCGTACGTACCGGCGGCACCGGCCCAACTCATCGCGCCTGACGAAACTCGCCGGAGGAGATCTGCTGGGGCAGGTCAAACGCCTCGAACACGCGTGGATCGGCGAACACGACGTTGTGCGCGACCCGGCCGCCTGTGACCGTGAAGACCTGGAGCGTGTGCAGCCGATGCCCGCCGCCGGGCTCCGGCGCGTACGCGGCGAGCGCGGGCTGCCCGTTGGCGGTGAGGTGCCACATGCTCCAGCCCGTACCGCGCGTCTCGAACACGCGGCGCATGAACAGGCCGTAGTCGCGGCTGCCCCGGTACCACAGCGGCACCGGCGGCATCTCCAGGACCGCCTCATCTGTGAGAAGCCGGACGAGCGCGGGGACGTCGGCCGCCTCGAAGGCCTGCACGTACCGTTGGATCACCGCGCGTACCCCGGGATCGTCCGGTTCGGTGACCTCGCCCGCATCGCCCACATCCGTCAGGGTAGCGCGGGCCCGCTGCAAGGCGCTGTTGACGGCCGTGACCGTGGTCCCAAGCTGCGCGGCGACCTCGGCGGCACTGAACTCCAATACCTCGCGGAGCACGAGCACGGCCCGCTGCCGCGGCGGCAGGACCTGCATTGCCGCCACCAGCGCGAGCCGCATGTCCGCCCGCGTCCCCGTGTCGAACCGCGCATCGGGAAACGGCTGTAGCCAGGGGACGTCGAACGCCGGAGTCAGCGGCGCCCCGGGATCGTCGTTCGGCGCGCCCAGCCCGGACGGCAACGGCCGCCGCGCACGCCCCTCCAGCGCGGAAAGGCACGCGTTGGTCGCGATCCGGTACAACCAGGTCCGTACCGATGCCCGCGTGTGGTCGTACCGGTCGCGGGCCTTCCACGCCCGCAGCATCGTCTCCTGCACCAGGTCCTCGGCCTCGTGGAACGAGCCCAGCATCCGGTAGCAGTACGCCACCAGCTCACCCCGGTACGGCTCAAACTCCACAGGCCCATCATGGCGTACGCGGCAGGCCGGCGCTGTCCGGCACGGCCTGCTGGCTGGCCGCGCTGTCCGCCGTAGGCCTGCTGGCGGCCGCGGTCATGGTCCGGGCCGCCCGGTCACGATGAAGATCTTTATCCCGAACGGCCCTAGTGTCACGCCCTCCCCAGCCTCCGTGCCGTCCAGGGCGGTCAGCTCGCCCCCGGCCAGCGCCCCCCCGGCCAGCGCCTCCCCGGCCAGCGCCTCCCCAGCCAGCGCCTCCCCAGCTAGCAGGGGCTTGACCGTGACCGGCTCGGCGGCGTGACTGGCCAGCACGGCGAACAGCGTGCCGTCGTCACGGATCAGCGTGTCGCAGGCGACGCGCGGGTCGTCGACGGTGACCGCGCGGCGCACCCCGGCGTGCGCGGCCAGCGCGTCGTAGAGCGTGACGGTGTCGTCCGGGTTGACCCGCGGGGTCAGCGCGGCCATGTGCTCGATCGGGTAGGTGCACAAGATGAGGGAACCCCGCCCCCCGGGGCCGGCCCGCCGTGACAGCAGCGCTGGCCTGCCGCGGTTGTCGGTCGCGATGACCTCGGCGCCGGCCGGCTCGACGGGCAGGAACGCCCGGCTGTGCTGGCTGCCGGCCGCGCCGAACGTGAGCGTGGTTCCCCTGGCCAGGTCCCCGAAGTCCCGGTGGAAGTACAGCACCACCGTGTCATCTTCGATCGGGTTGGCCATCCCCACGTCGAGCTGGTGCCGCACGCCGAACGTCTCGTCCAGCCGCCCGTAGGAGGGCCCGCGGTGCCATTCGGTGTCGCCGGCCGAATAGGACGCGTAGACGCAGGCGCCGCCGGCCGCGAGCCGCTCCAGGACAGCGGCGGTAGGCGCGAGCAGCTGCTTCACCGAGGGGGCCAGGTACAGCCGCGCGTCGTGGCTGATGCCGCTGGTTTCCCTGGTCAGCGCCACCGGCAGGTCCGCCAGCCGGGCCGAGACGTAGGCCTGGGCGAGCGAGCGCGCGATGTGCGCCCGGTCGGCCGGATCGGCGAACGGGTAGCTGGTGTCCAGGTAGCTCGGGATGACCAGGGCGGCGTCGGTGTCGGTCCGCGTGCAGCGGGTCACCTCGATCGCGTCCAGGGTGGCCGCGAACGACCGCATCTCGCCCAGCGTCGGCTTGGCCGCGCCGGAAGCATCGGTGAGGCCGAAGTGCTGCTCGAAGGCGTGGTGCCGGTACGGGTCCTGGCCGGGCAGGTCGAAGTCGGTGTTGTTCCACGCGATCCAGCCGGTCGCGCCGGCCAGCAGGCTGTGGTGCAGGACGTGCCGGTAGTAGCGGGCCGCGTTCGCGTCCGCGGCGAAGTCGGAGCTGACCCCGAACTCCTCGAGCACCACCGGCTTGCCGAACGTGCTGGCCAGCTCGCATTGCCAGGCGGCCGCGTAGTGCTGCCGGATCTGATCGTCGCCCACCGGGTACACGTGCGGGCCGAGGAAGTCGCACAGTCGCGCGGCGTCGGCCAGCCGGAACCCGTTCTCGCGGCCGCTGGCCTCGATGCCCCAGCAGCCGTCGCCGAGCGAGAAGGGCTGGTCGCCGCCTGCCGCGCGCACCGCGTCCCTGATGACCTGGGCCCACGCGGCGACCGTCTCGGCCGGGGCGTGGTCGCCGCCGTACAGCGGCATCTCGTTGGAGACCAGCCAGCCGGCCACGGCGGGATGCGGGCCGAACCGGCGCACCATCTCGCCGGCGAACCAGGCCTGGCGCCCGACCATCCAGACGTCGTCGTACAGGTCACGGCCGCCCCGCCAGGCCGGGTCCCAGTTCTGGCCGGACATGTGGCCGACGATGAAGGTGGGGACCGTGCTCATCTGCTGGTCGGCGTGCCGGTCGAGGAAGTCGGCGAACCTGGCGGTCATCTCCTCGTCGATCACGTCCGGCCCGGGCATGAAATCGGGCCAGTAGAAGAACGACCTGGTCATCGTCAGGCCGTGCTCACGCAGCACGCGCAGTTCCGCCCGGACGACGGCCGGGTCGTAGCGGCGCCACATGTGCGGGCCGCCGGTGCGCGACCAGAAGTTGGCCCCGAGCCAGCTGACCGGCTGGCCGCCCGCGGTAATCCTGGCGGTGCTCCTGCGCATATCTGTCTCCCAGCTCGCTCTGCTTTCCCGCTCGCCTCCGGGGCGCTCTTAAGGCGTCGCCTTGCTTGCCTGGCCGCCTGCGGCGGCGGGCCCTCGTCGCTCGTACCTCGCTCCTCAGTCCAGGCAACGCCGCGCCCCTTTGGCTCGCGGGCTTCCGCGCCTCCGGGGCGCCTTAGAGGCCCCTTTGGCTCGCTGGGTTTCCCCGCCTCCGGGGTGCCTTTGGCGTCGCCTTTCCCCGTCCCTCGTTCCTCAGTCAAGGCGGCGCCGCGCTCCTTTGGCTCGCTCGGTGACTGCCGCTGCTGGGATCGAATCACTATACCGGTTTAGTGTCAATGCCGACTCGTGGATCTCGTGGCCTTATGATTGGGCAGGTACGCGCTGACCTGCATAGGGTGGCC
>JBKQQQ010000017.1:0-4454 GCA_052144275.1 Streptosporangiaceae bacterium | reverse complement strand
TCGAGGCCGGGGGGCAGTTCGGTCTTGGCCGCGGTGCGGATCTCGGGCCTGATGCGCGCGTCGAGGCTGAGCGCCACCTCGTCGCTGGTGATCGCGAGCGTCATGAAGTCGTTGCCGTACTCGTCGGTGGCTCTGCGCCACACGGCGGCCTACCGGATGGCCGAAGACCCGTCGCTGCCGCTGACCGACATTATCTTGAGCTTTCGCGTCAGCCGGGGCTGTGACCTGCGGCGTCCCGTCGTGGACAGTGTCGCTGACGGGACGCTCGCGGCCGGAACCGGGTTGTTTCAGCCTCCTTGATCGTTACCTGATCGGGTCCGTGTTGACCGCTGGTCGCCGAGTGCGCGGGCGAGCTGGCGGCGGAGCCGGGCGTTCTCGCCGGCGAGCTGCCGGTTGCGGTCGAGGGCGGCGGTGAGCCTGGCGCGCAGCGACGCGTCGGTGGCCCGCTGGGCCGCAGGAATGATGCCGGCGGAGCCGGCGTCATTTGTCTCTTGCCGGAGCCGGCGGATCTGGCCGCTGATGTCGGGCTGGGTATAGAGCCACGACCGTGAGATCCCCGCCGCCTGCGCGACGCCGGCGAACGTCACGGGAGCGCCGGCCCGGTCGAGCTCGCGCAGAGCCTGGACGGCTTTGGCCCGGGTCAGCTCGTGACGGCGGGTCGCGGCCTCGGAGAGCGGGTCAGGACGCACCGGCGGCCTCCGCTTCCTTGCCGTCGTCGTCCGCTTCGAGAGCCGTGATGATCTTGTCCAGGTTGCCGACAACCTGCCTGTTCATCTCGGTGACGCGGTCATGGCCTGCGGCTTCGGCAGCGGTGATGATCTGCAGGGTGGCCTGCCGCTGGGCATGATGCTGCGGGAGGAACTCCGCCGTGGTCACGAACATCGGGCAAGTCAAGCAAGAATTTGCATGCGGACAGCTCTTGACCATCGGTAGCTGGCAGTAGCCGTTGGGGAGCGCCTGGGTTGCGCGGCCGATGCGCTGCTTGGCCCACGCTGCCTCGGCCAGCGCGCCGCCGGGGTCAAGAGCGACCGTCTGGCCCGCGGCGTTGACCTTGCGGGCCTTCTCCCAGTGACGGCGGATCGTCGTGTCCGACAGCCGGGCATAATGCGCCGTCATCGCGTGAGAATCGTGATCGAGGATGCGCCGGACGACCTCCTGCGGGACGTCCATGTTGATCAGGCGGGTTCCCAGCGTGTGACGATACTGGTGCGGGGTTAGATGGACCGGCTGGCCGTGCTCGTCGCGGATGTCGCAGCGCCGCAGCCACTCGCCGAGCGCGTGCTGGTAGCCGGAGTGGCTGACCCGTTTGCTGCCGTCGGGGTTGGACCGGACCCGGGGAAACAGGACCGGTGTCCCATGGGGCCAGCGGTCGAGGACACGTCGCTGCTGGCCGGTGATCCCGGCCTGGAGTTCCTCGTCGATGGGGACGAGCGCCTCCCTGTTCATCTTGTGGTTCTGGTAGCGCAGGTACGGAGCCTGGTCGGCATCGCGGACGATGCAGTCGGAAGGCATGCGCAGCGCGTCCCCGAGGCGGAGCCCGCAGCGGATGAGGATGAGAGTGATCAGCCGCCTGGCCGGGTCGTTCCACTGGTCGAGGTTGGCCGGGTCCTCGAGCTGGGTCATGACGTGCTCGGCGAGAGCGCGGGGCAGCAGCTGCCCGCGCTTGGGGTAGTCGTCGTAGTGGAACATGGCGCTGGCGGGCAGGGAGTCGTCCCAGCTGAGCCGCCGGATCGCGTGCAGGAAGCCGTTGAGCTGGCCGATGCGCTCGGCGTGGACGTTGCGGCCGGCCAGCTCGGCGTGCAGGTCGGCCAGGTAGCGTTCCAGCAGTTCCCGGTCGACCTGGGCAAGCCGGGTGACGTTCACCGCAGGGGAAGCGAGGAACGCGCTGAAACGGGTGATCGCGAGGGCTCCCTTGGTGACTGACCCGGCGCCGGTCCCGCTGCTCAGCCGCCACCGGATCCACCGTTTGGCCAGCTCTTTCAGCCATGGCTGGGAGATCTGGGTGAACCGCACCGTGGCGGGTCCTTCGCTGACGCCCAGGTTGCGGAGCCGCCAGGCGTCACGGGGATACTCGACGTCCCAGCCGCGGCCGGCGTGGAGCGCCTCGACCGTGCGGCGGGCATAGACCAGCAGCGCCCTGCCGGAGTCTCCGTGGCCGGGACTCGCCCGGCCGGGGAACCGCTGGAACCACGCCTGCCGCCAGGCGTCCTCGTCACGGTCCAGCAGCGAAGGCGACGCGCTGGCGGCCAGGAACGTGACCACCGTCTGGACCGCGCCCGGGGCGATCTTGATCGCCCCGTCATCATGCCGCCCTTGCAGGGCGTACTGCACCTCCAGCCGCAGGTGGGCGTTCAGGCCGCTCAGGTCGATGCGCTCATGGCCCGGGACTGAGTCGTCCTCGTAACTGCGGGCGTACTCCCCGGTGTCCGGACGGCCCCGTTCCCTCCAGCGGTTCCCGTGGGACAGGCAGAACGGCAGGTCAGCGTGGACCCACAGGTCGCAGTAGGAGATCCGGCACGCCGACGGCGGGTCCTCGGGGGCTTCCGCGGGAAGGCCGGCGAGCCAGCTGTCCAGCTCAGGGCGTCCTGCCCGCTGCCAGGCGTATAGGTGCCGGGTGCACAGACCTCGTTCCTTGCGGCCGTAGAGACAGCCGGCGGCCTGGCAGGACGCCAGCTTCTGATGCCCTTTCAGCCGGGGATTAGTGGTGGCGATGAACTTGCCGCGGTCTGGCTTGCCCTGGTTCCGCCACCGGTGGTCGTGCCCGGTGCACAGTCCCCTGACACGGCCGGTGCGGCCGCATCCGGGAACCTTGCAGGGCGGTCCTCCGAAGACCGGGTCAGCCGCGCCGAACGCCAGGACATCCTGCCGGAATTCGGGCCGCACCGCGGCCAGCAGTTTTTCCAGCAGTCCGGCCGGGCGTGCCGGCTGCTCCCGCCGGGGGCTGCCGGGGAGCGCGCGGTCGTCGGCGGGGCTCACAGGTCACCGTCCTCGTCGTCCTGGACAGTCGCGGTCAGCCGGACCGTCACCTCTTTTCGGCTTCCGGCCGTGGCGTGGAGCGCTGTCGTCCCGCCGCTCATCCGGTCCTCGCGTGCTTCCCCTGGCGCCAGCCGCTTCTGCCAGGCGGTGAACACCTCCCGGGCCTGCGCTGCCGGGAACAGGCCGCTGACCCGGCCGACCAGCACCGACCCGGCCGGGCCGACCGTCCAGGTGATGAGCGGAAGATCATCGTGCGCGTCCAGGATCGCGGCCAGCTCGGCGGCGGCCCGCCGCTGCCACGCCGCCCGCTCGGCCTGGCCGATCCACGTGCTGCTCACCAGGTCACCTCGCTTCCCGTGGCGCTGAACCATCCCGCTGCCTCCAGTGCCCTGCGGGCGTCCTCGGCGGTCAGGTGGCCGTAGACGGCGCTCGTGATGGCGACCGATGAGTGCCCGAGGACCTTGGAGACGACTTCGACCGGCACCCCGTCCCGGAGCATCCTGGTGGCCAGCGAGTGCCGGAACCAGTGCGGATCGAAATCGATTCCGGTTTTCGCCCGGAGCCGCAGTACCAGGTCATAGACCGCCGGATAGGACCATGCGTGGCCTCTCGGCCCGGCGAACAGGTTCACGAACACGTAGCTGCTGTCGAGGCCGCCGTACTCGGCATGCAGGTAGTCGGCATACAGCCGGATCAGGCCCGGCCCGACGGGGACCGTCCGGCCGCCGGACTTGGCCCGTGCGCCGTTCGCGTTCTCCCGCGGCACGATAGTGATCTCGCACTCGGCAGCGGCGATGTCCTCATGGCGAAGCCCGAGCGCTTCTCCTGCCCGGCAGCCGCTCTCGTGAAGGACGGCGAAGAAGAAGCGGTCCCGCAGCCGGGTGCAGGCATCGAGGATCGCCTGCATCTCCGCCACCGTCAGGATCCGCGGCAGCTTCTTCGGGACCCTCAGCGAGATCGCCCGCCCCCGATACGGCTTCCCCTTGCTCACGTGATGAAGGAACGGCTTCCACCCGCCCCTGCTGCCCATCCGCCACGCGGCCAGCAGGTCGCTGACCCCGGCACCGCTGCGGGCCTGGTGCGCATAGAACGCGCTGACAGCGGCGAGCTTGCGGTTCACCGTCGAGGCACTGACCTCAGCGGCCGCCGCCGGCAGCACCGCGACCTCGCCTGACCGTCCCGCGGGGGGAAGCTGCAGCCAGGCGACGAACTCGCCGATGTCCTCCAGCCGGGCCTCGCGCCAGTCCAGGCCCCGGAAGGTAATGAACTCCCAGTAATTCTTGAGGTCGTGGGCATAGGCCTTGACCGTGTTCGGCGACCGGCCGATGTCGGTGAGATAGGCCAGGAACCGGTCGACCGGGACGACAGGCACGTCGTCGTCCCCGAGCACCGTCCACGATCGCGTCCCCGAGCCGGGGACCGCCACCGGATGCACGAGCATCGTCTCTCCTCCTTGAACAACGTCATGGACAAGGCAG
>JBKQQQ010000016.1:0-8155 GCA_052144275.1 Streptosporangiaceae bacterium | reverse complement strand
GCCTTTCCGTCCAGAGGACACGGCCACTGACGCTGCCGGCTGCAGGGCTCAGCCAACCCGGTCATGATGCCGCGGCCCAATGAATGGTGAAGCCGGCCAGCGTGTAGCCGAGCGCGTTGACAGTGGGCTGAACGAAATTATTCCGGATGATCTGCGCTGCCTGGGCCTCGGCTGTGCCAATCAGCGGACGAGTGATCTGCGGGTTCTGCCTGACTTGAGCGAACGCGAGATTCTGCGCTTGGCTGTACAGCACCGACGCAGCGAACTGCGGCTGTATCAGCGCGCCGCAGCCGAGACCGGGATAGGTCCAGCTGTGCTGCACGTCGATCGGATGCGACAGCGTGTTGTCGACGGTGATGTCGTGAACGGACTGCGGTAGCTGCGGCTGAGGCAGGATGATCGTGACGCTGACCCGGCCGGGCACGCCCGTCGCCGGGCGGCTGAGGACCTGCAGCCGGTAGTGGCCGGACGCGGGTGTCCACCAGGTTGGCCCTGGGTTGAGGTCCACGGTGGCCGAGGCATGGCCGACGGCGGCGAAGGTGCTCGAATACCAGCACGGCCATATGCCGATGTTCTTTGAGACCTTGTGGGTGAAGGTGAAGTTGAAGTTCTCGGTGCCGAGGGCTGGCCGGGAGATGCCCTCGATCTTCTGCAGCACCCAGGGCCCGATGCTGGTATCGGTGGTCGTGCCCGCGCTGATCGCCTGCCAGGGCCACGCGAGCTTGATATGGGGCAGGCGGACGTTGATCCCGAACAGGTGCAGGGCCGCCGAGAGCGCGACCAAGACCGCCCAGGCGATCACCTTACGGAATATCAGGCCGACCAGCACTAGGACTGCGGCCCACGCGAGCTTGCGTGGGATACGCCGCCGCGGGCTCGTCCGGACGCTCGCGCGATCCCGCTGAACCGGCGCGCGGCCCGCCTCGCGGTACGGCTGCTGCAGCGATCGCGGTGGCGGCTGCGGCGGTAGGAACCATGTGTCGCCGTCATCCGCGTCCTGCGCATGCGACTCGGCCAGGTCTGTGAGGCCGTGCGACTCGCCCTGCCACAAGGGCGCCCTCCTCGTCCCGCCCGGCCGGTGGGTGCTCAGCATGCCCACGAGAAAGATCAGGAAGCGAATCATCTGGTCTACCTTCTATCCGCTGGTCAGGGAGCTAAGCGAGGGCGGGGTAGCCGAGGGACAACACGACCGGCACCGCACCGAACGGCCTGCGGAAACGCGTGCCCGGCTTGTCAGGCGTATTCGGGTCCTTGATATCGGGCCAGCGCATCTTCACGTGCTGGGCCGTCAGGCCTTCTACCGAGTAGGGGAACTCCATGGCGGAGATGCCGTGCAGCTTCAGCAGGCCACCCCAGCGGAATGCCGCGAAAACCTTCGCGAGGTCGCCAACTGACAGCGGGCGCCGGGCGGTGATGTCGATCCAGTAGACCGCCATCGCGAGTTCGATCAGCTCGCCGGCGCATTGCGCCAGCGCCTCGGATTTCGTGCGGTACACCGTCCGGTCGGCATTGACGGTGCCGAGCTTCTCCCCGTGGACGGGCGAGTAGCGGGACTGCGCTTGGCACTGCATCCAGTCGCAGGCGGCCAGCAGTTCCCACCGGATTCCGCTGCGGCTGGCCACGTCGTCGTAGAGGGGCTCGGCCCGGCTCAGCGGGGCCTTCGCCGAGGTGATGAAGGCTGTCGTAACGGCCTGCGGGATCTGCGGCACGTATCGTCCGCGCCGGGCACCTGCCTGCGTCCGCCGAGGCGTGACCCTGGGCCCCGGGCGCTGGGTGGTCTGCTGGGCTCGGTGGACGGGCTCGTGGACCGCCGGGGCGGTCGGGCCCGACCCTGTGACGTAGGCGTCGAGGACGCCCGGAATCGTCGCCGCGCCCTGGCTGCCGGTGAGGTCATGGCCAGTCGCTGCGCCCTGGCCGACCAAGCCGCCTTGACTGAAAGCCCCGCTCTGACCGACCAGCAGGCCCTGGCTGACGTTCCCGCCGGGATTGGCGGTCCCGCCCTGGACCGCCGGATGGGGGGCGGCCTGCGCCGCCGAGTCATAGCGGTACAGGTTGTACAGCCGCATGATGGCGATGAGGTTCGAGCCGTACTGCGGATCGGTCGCGTAGACGCCGGTCAGATCGGTCGCGAACGCATCGGGTAGGTGCCGGTCGGCCATGGCCTGCTGATAGCTCGGGCCGCTGGCCAGCAGCTCGCTGTGATCGGCGATGCTCTCGGCCACGTTGTGGTAGACGCGAAAGGCGGCGTTGACCGTCACCCACTGGCCGTTCTCGAACTCTTGCGTCGGCAGTACGTCACTGCCCGCCGGTCCGGTGCCCTTGATGCCGAACAAGTTGTTATCCCTGATCGCCAGGGCGCTCTGACCCCAGCCGGATTCGTCGATGGCCTGGGCGATCGTCACCGCCGCGGGGATCCCGTACCGGCTCTGCGCCGCCATGGCGCCGGGTGCGATCTGGCTGATGAAGGCCTGCTGGCTAGCGGTGCCCGGGACATGCGACGCGGAAGCCGGCGGGTTGTTCCTGGTATATGACGGCGTGGCAGGCGCGGACGAAGCACCGAACGCGCTGTCCGCCGCCTGCAGCCCCGGAATGGCAGCCGTTCCCGCCCGCTGTCCTTTGCCGGCCCGCGGTCCCGTTCCGGCCCTGGATGCCGTGCCGGCCTGTCCCTTATTGCTTGCCCGCCCTGCCGTGCTGCCTCGCGTCGCGGAACCAGTCCGCGTCGCGGAACCAGTCCGCCCCGAAGATCCCGTCTGCGGCTGGTTGCCGTGGCTGGCCGCGCTGTTCCCGCCGGCTGCCGCGCTGGCCAGCCGCGCGCTGCCCGTCGCGCCGTTGCCCGCCACCATGCCGGCGCCGGCCAGCACGCCTGGCATGGTCACCACGCTCTGCATGCCGGTGCTTCCCGATCCGGTCGCTGTGCCCACCATCCTGGCCGTACCCTTCCTCGCCGCCGTACCGCGCCCGCGTGCCGTGCCCGATCCGGTCGCCGTGCCCTGCCCAGCCGTCCGGCCAGCATTGGCCATCTGGCTGGTCCTCGACGTCAGCGTGGCCGTCCGGATGCCCGGAACCGCTGCCTCACCTGCGTTCGCCGTTACCGTCGTCGGCTGGCCCGGCAGCTGGATTCCGCCCGTCTCGTCGGCGGTGGCCCCCCCGCCGAGCGCAGAGCCGACCGCGGAGCCGAGCGCAGAGCCGACCGAGGTGGCGACGCTGTTCGCGGTGCCGCTGGGCGCCGGACTTACGGTGCTGAGCAACTCGCCGTTGTTGACGAATCCGGTCACGCCCTGGGCGGCCAGCGGACCGGGGAACGTATGCGCGTTGACCGAAAGGTTGGGGCTGGAGTCGCCACCGATCGTGTAAAGCACTCCGCCCGAATACCTGGTGACGACCTCGACGTGGCCGTCGAACAACACCCAGTCGCCCGGCTGGGGCTGGTAGCCGTCGCCGATCGGATGCCAGCGGTGATGCGCCTGCGCGTCCTGCAAGACCGAGATGATCCCGGACGAGGCTGGATTGGGATCGACGCGGACGTCGGCCCACTGGTGCAGCGGCCACGGATAGGTCGTTCCCCCGGTCACCCAGCTTTCCTGGCCGGTGGCCTGAGCGCCAAGGGCCAGGGTGAGGCTGGCGAAAGCCGCGCAGGATTCCCCGTGGTCGACGCCGTCGATGCTGTCGTTTCCCCAGATAGTCGCTTCCATTTCGGCCGGGCTCTTGGTCTGCGCCATCCGCAGGTAGTAATTGGCCACGTTGACGATGGCTGACCGCAGAGCGCTGTCGCTCGCCGACACGGGCTTGGCGGGTTTCTGGAGGGCCAGCAAGTGGACCGGCATCCGGGTCGGCGACGTCATGTCGTCGACCGTTCCGTGGGCGAAGGCGAATCCGGTCATCGCTCCGCACGTACTGAGGCTGACAAGCGCGGTCGCCTGCTGCCACGTTGGTTTCCTAACGGGATGCACAGAATCACCTTCTTCCACGTTTCGACTCGGCTACTCGGCCGGCTGGCCGGGAATTTCCGCTGTCCCGCCGTGTTAACGCGCGCCGGGCAGGGTCTTGAGAATGGCCTGGACTTGGGCGTTACCTGGGTCGTTCGCGTTCGCGAACAGCACGCTGACGTCATAAGCCTGCGTGGCCGTTGCGCCGACCACCCACTGCTTGTAGGCGTCGGCCACCAGAGCGGCCTGCCCGGTCGCGCTGCTCACCGGCTGAGCGCACACGCTGGGGAATCCCGCCCGCGCGACGACCGCCGACGACCCGGTGTACGTGGCGCAGTTCGCCGGATCGCTCTCCAACCCGGGCTGGACCACGGGCTTACCGTTGGCGCTCGTCAAGGTCGCCCCGCCGATGATGTTGTTGATGGCCCGGGCCGCGACCGCCAGGCTGTCGACCGGGTCGTAAGGGTTGTACGGGTGATGCAGGTCAAGCGACCAGGCCACCTCGCCGCCTTGTGTCGGCGTGATCGGTTCGAGCCCCTGCCTGCCGGTATTCGCGTCGGTGTATTGAGGGTTGTCACCGCTCGTCATCAAGGCGAACACCCACAGGATCTGGCTGGTCGTCTTGCCGCAGGCGAAGTTGAGCTGGCCGGGCTCGGACGCGACGTTGGGGTTCTGGCAGGCCGTCGTGATCTCGCTCTGGACCGTGGCCACGCTTGCCGGCCAGCTTGGGTTCGTCCGGAACAGCAAGAGCGCTGCGATGGCGACGACCACGGCGAGACCGGCCACGCCCAGGACGGTCTTGCGGGAGCGCGGCATGCGGGCACGGCTGGCGCTGCGCCGTCCGCGGTCGATGAGCGCCTGGGTACGCTCCCTGGCCGGCGGTCCGCCGCGGCTGGCGTGCGGCCAGCCGGGCCGGGTGCCGGTCCGCATGATCGTCGTCAGGTCATCCTCGTCCGGCTCAGGGTCCTCATCCTCGATGACGTGATGCAGGTCCCCGCCGGGCTGGGCCCCGGGTAGCGGCGCTTGCCCCGGCGGTACCTGCCGGGGAAGCGGTTGTCGCGGCTGGACCCGTGAGACCCCGGTCTGGCTATCCCGGGTCCTGCGGGGCGCCCCGTCGCGGCCATAGCTGGTCTCGGCGAGTTCGCGGGCATGGGCCTCGCGCAAGTCGAACAGCTCGTTCTCGAGATCTGCGGTTCTGATTTCTAGCTGCGTTAGCCACTCCTCATCAGTATCGGTAAAGTTTTCGAACTCCTCATTCATCGCGTTCACCTCCAGCGTCTGGCTTGAACTGGGGCACCCCGGACACGCGGCCGGCGTGCGGTCCGCCTCGGCGGCAGTTACCTAGGCGGGTGGAATTCGCCTGGGCGAGATGAGAGGTCGCGGGCCACCGGGACCCGACCGACCGGACCGCGCCTCTGTCTCACCGAACCGACCCATGCCTGCTATTAGAACACAAGATCGATCATCATGTGAAGCCTTTGTTGGCACAGCTTACTGCGTTCGAAGGACATTCTGCGGGGTCAGCCGCCGGCGGGGCTCAGCGTGGCTCGCCGCGGACCGGGCGCCCCGGCCGGGCGTCGCCCGCGATGTCGCCGTCGCGCACGACAAAAGTGCCGTTGACCAGGACGTACCGGATTCCTGCAGAGGGCAGCGTGCTACGCAGGTAGCTCGCGCGGTCGGTGATCGTCTCCGGGTCGAACACCACGATGTCAGCGTCCATGCCCGCTTGCAGCCGCCCCTTGCGGCGCATCGCCGGTACCCGGTCCTCGAGCAGCCGGGCGGGGTCCAGGCTGCACTTGGCGAGTGCCTGGTCTAGGCTGAGCGGCCCGTCGCCAAGCCGCCCGCCGTCGCCGCGGGTGAGCAGCCGCAGCGCACGGCTGAAGGTCCCGGCCGTCCGCGGATGGGTCATCGCGACGGGCGGCAGCGGCCACGCCAGCGGGTCGGCCGGGGGAGCCGTCCAGGTTAGCGGCATTGCGTCGCTCGCCACCATGGCGCCGGGGAAGGTCAGCGAGCGCATCAGCAACGCCCGGTCGGCCGGGTCGTCCTCGCCGAGCATCTCGATGATCACGAGACCGCCCGGATCGGACTGCCGCAGCTCGCGAAGGCGACCCTCGCTGGCGATCCGCTCGCCGGTCGGCGCATAGGTGAGGGAGGACGGCACCAGGCCGCGCTCGCCGAGCCGTTCGGGCGCCAGGAACGCCGCGCCGATGCCGGTCATGCCCGACCCGTACGGATAGGCCTCGGTGCTGATCGGCGACCCGGCGGCCTGGGCCCGGCCCACCAGCGTGAGGACCCGGTCAATGTGCCGCTGGGAGGTGCTGTTGATGTGACAGTAGTGCATGTGGGCGCCGGTCTGGCCGGCCGCACGGACGATCTCCTCGGCGCCGTCGATGACCGCGCCGGGCACCATCTCGATGAGGTCGCGCGCATGGGTGAAGGCGGGCAGGCCCGCCTCGGCGGCGAGTGCGGCGACCTGCAGGTACTCGGCCGGGCTGGCCGCGGGCGCGTACCCGAGCAGGACGCCGATGCCAAGCGCCCCGTTCGCGAGGTCGGCCGACAGCCGGTCCAGCAACGCGGTGACCTGCGCGGGCTCCGCGGGACGCTGCCAGGCCGGGTCGGATATGCGGGCCATGAACGCGCCCAGGCTGGCGTCCGGCGGCAGGCCGCCGACCGTCTCCATCCGGGCCAGCGCCCAGGAGGCGGCGAAACCGTAGTTGACGGGTCGGCCCTGGGCGGCGGCGCGGCGGTAGGCGTCGGCGACCGGGGTGACGCCTGCCTCGAGCTCCAGCGCGGTGGTGACGCCGTCCATGGCCTGCAGCCGCAGGCCGCCCAGATCGCTGACATGGCTGTGCAGGTCGATGAACCCGGCCGTCACCACCTGGCCCGCCACGTCTACATCGGTGGGCGCGGCGGGCAGTCGGCTCCCGATCGCCGCGATTCGTCCCGGCGCGAGCGCGACATCCCGCACCGCGTCCAGCCCCGATTCGGGATCGATCACCCGGCCGCCGCGGAGGACCAGATCCCAGTCGCTCACCGCCGCCTCCTCGGCACCAGTGTGCCAGGCGGCATCAGTGTGCCGGGCGCCGCCGGCTGTTAGCCTGGCCACGTCGGCCGGGGACCGCGGACGGCGCGCGGCCGGCAGACGGCGGGAGGGCAGATGGCGAGCGGCGAGACGCTACCACGCGGCGGCGCCAGCCACCACGCAGGAACTGGCCCGGGCCCGGTCCCGAGCCGTGGCGAGACCGTCACCGGCGTCGTCGTGGTCGCGCATGGCGGCCAGTCGTCCAGCACCGAACCCACCACGGCCACGCAGCCTGCCGTGCTGCGCATGATCCCGATCGCGGCGGCCATCCGGCACGCGCTACGCGGCAGCGGCACCGTGGTCCTGCGGCCCCGGTTCGGGCTCCGGGGCTGGAACGGCGACCAGGCCTCACCGGTCCATGACCTGAACCGGGCTCTCGACGGCATCGTCGCGACTTACGGGCCCGTCCCTATCGTGCTGATCGGGCACTCGATGGGGGCGCGCGCGGCGATGCGCGCCGCCGGGCATCCGGCGGTGTACGCCGCCGCCGGCCTCGCTCCGTGGCTGCCCCTGGGTGAGCCGGTCGAGCAGCTCGGCGGACGGCGCGTACTGGTCGCGCACGGGACCGCCGACGGCCTCACGAACCCGCAGGAGAGCTGGGCCTACGTCGAGCGCGCCCGGGTGGTCACCCAGGTAGCCGCCATCGAGGTGCGCGACGGCGATCACCCGATGGTGCGGCGCGCGCGCCTGTGGCACGCCATCGCGGCCGAATTCGCCCGCGCCGCCCTTGAGCTGCCTCCCGGGTCCAAGACCGGCGGGTCCAACGCTGGCGGGGTCGGATCGGTGACCGCCGCGGTCACGACGACGGCCTGGGAGCCTCCCCGCACCATCCTGTGACGGCCCGCGACCTGCCCGGCCCGCCGGCCGCCCCGCACGCCAGGGGCAGCCGCTACACCGCGGTGCGCCCGCCGTCCAGGGACAGCACCGCCCCGTAGACGAAGCTGGCCTCGTCCGAGGCCAGGCATGTGATCGCCGCCGCCAAAAATTCTGCGAAATCAGCCGGTCATGAGTGACGCGACGTGCGCCAGCACGGTGTCGAGCGCGGCTTCCAGCGGCTCGGTGCTGCGCCGGATCTGGGTCAGCAGCAGGCCGCCCTGCAGCGCGGCCAGCGTGGCCGTGGCGAGCTGGCCCGGGTCCGCGGCGGCCG